>NZ_JASHLT010000015.1:0-257904 GCF_030056615.1 Streptomyces sp. HNM0645
GCGTTCTCCCGCCCGCCCGGGGTGGTGGCCGGCCGACCATCGCCGGCTCGCGCGTCCCGTGCGCCCGGGACGGCGGCCCCGGGCTCGTCGTGGCCCGGCCCGGAGGCGGGCCGTACAGCGGTGGGCCGTCCGGCGGCTCCGGGGGCGGTGGCGTCGGGCGCGGCCGGCGGACACGTGCCGGGTGCGGCGGCCCCGGCGGCCGCACCGGCGGTGACGGCCGCGGACGCTCCCGTGCGGCGGCCCTCGGCCCGGTCCGCTCGTGCCTCGCGTGCGGCCGGTCGCTTCGCCGAGGACGCCTCGACCGCGTTGTCGATCAGGTTGCCGAGGACGGTGACCAGGTCCCGGGGCGGCAGCCAGGGCGGGAGGACTCCGTCGTCGATACGGCTGTCGTCGGTGAGGACGAGCTCGACGCCGCTCTCGTTGGCCTGGGCCGCCTTGCCCAGGAGCAGGGCCGCCAGGACCGGCTCGCCGACCGCCGTCACCACGCGGTCCGTGAGGACCTGCGCCAGTTCGAGTTCCGCCGTGGCGAACTCGACCGCCTCGTCCGCGCGGCCCAGTTCGATGAGCGAGACCACGGTGTGCAGCCGGTTGGCCGCCTCGTGGGCCTGGGCGCGCAGCGCCTGGGTGAAGCCGCGCTCGGAGTCCAGCTCACCGGTCAGCGACTGGAGTTCGGTGTGGTCCCGCAGGGTCACCACCGTGCCGCGCTGCTCACCGCCGACCACCGGCTGGGTGGAGACGACGAGCACCCGGTCGGCCGTCAGGTGCAGTTCGTCGACGCGCGGCTCGCTCGCCAGCAGAGCCCCCGTCAGCCCGGAGGGCAGGCCCAGTTCGTCGGGGGTCCGGCCCACGACGTCGGCGCCGAGCCCCAGCAACTCCCGCGCCCCGTCGTTGATCAGCGCGATGCGCCGACGCCCGTCGAGCATCAGCAGTCCCTCGCGCACCGCGTGCAGCGTCGCCTCGTGGTAGTCGTGCATACGGCTCAGCTCCGCCGCGTTCATTCCGTGCGTGTGCCGCCGCAGCCGGGCGTTGATCACGTACGTTCCGAGTCCGCCCAGTGCCAGTGCCGCTCCGGCCATCCCCAGCAGCGCCGTGACCTGCTTGCCGAGCTGCTCGCTGATCTTGTCGATGGTGATGCCCGCACTGACGAGCGCGACGATCCGGCCGGAGTCGTCCCGCACGGGTGCCACCGTCCGCACCGACGGCCCCAGCGTCCCGGTGTAGGTCTCCGACACCGTGCGGCCCCGCCGCGCCTCGTCGATGTGGCCCAGATAGACGTGTCCTATCTCACCCGGTTCGGGATGGGTCCAGCGTCTGCCGTCCGGGGTCATGATCACCACGAAGTCGACCCCCGCGTCCTTCCGCAGCCGCTCCGTGTACGGCTGCAGCCGCGCCGTCGGGTCGGCGGACCGGACCGCCGTCACCACCGACGGGAAGTCCGCCACGGCCGTTGCGGTCGCCGTCGTCTGCCGGCGCGCGGTCTCCTCGGCCTGTCCGCGGTCCATGACGTAGGAGAAGAGCGCGAAACCGGCCACGATGGCGGTGACCAGCACGACCTGCATCGCGAAGAGCTGGCCGGCGAGGCTCCGTGGGCGGGGGATGCGCATGGCTCAAGTCTGCCTGGCCGATTTCGTGTGAACGAAACGCACGCAACGGTGACCGGGGTCACAGGGTGCTGAATAGTCACGGGCATCCACCGGGACGTGGACGAACATCGGGCCGAGGAGGAATCCCCGTGGCAACCGCTCCAGCAGCCGCAAGGCGGGATCGCACCCATTATCTGTATCTCGCCGTCATCGGCGCCGTCGTCCTCGGCGTCATCGTGGGCTTCGCCGCCCCCGGCGTCGCCGTCGAACTCAAGCCGATCGGCACCGGGTTCGTGAACCTGATCAAGATGATGATCTCCCCGATCATCTTCTGCACGATCGTGCTCGGAGTCGGCTCGGTCCGCAAGGCGGCCAAGGTCGGTGCCGTCGGGGGTCTGGCCCTCGGCTACTTCCTGGTGATGTCGACGGTCGCGCTGGCCATCGGCCTGATCGTGGGCAACCTCCTCGACCCGGGCCACGGACTGCAGCTGACGGACGCGGCGAGGGCCGCGGGCGAGAAGCAGGCAGAGGGCGGCGGCGAGGGCACCGTGGACTTCCTCCTCGGCGTCATCCCGACCACCCTGGTCTCCGCCTTCACCGAGGGCGAGGTGCTGCAGACCCTGCTGGTCGCGCTGCTCGCGGGCTTCGCGCTGCAGGCCATGGGCTCCGCGGGGGAGCCGGTCCTGCGCGGGATCGGCCACATCCAGAAGCTGGTCTTCCGAATCCTGGCGATGATCATGTGGGCGGCCCCGGTGGGCGCCTTCGGCGCGATCGCGGCCGTCGTCGGCGAGACCGGTGTCGACGCACTGAAGTCGCTCGCGGTCATCATGATCGGCTTCTACGTCACCTGCGCGCTTTTCGTGGTCCTCGTCCTCGGCACCCTGCTGCGGGTCGTCGCCGGGGTCAACCTGTTCTCGCTGCTGAGGTACCTGGGACGGGAGTTCCTGCTGATCCTGTCCACCTCGTCCTCCGAGTCGGCGCTGCCGCGGCTCATCGCGAAGATGGAGCACCTGGGCGTCTCGAAGCCCGTCGTCGGCATCACCGTTCCGACCGGCTACTCCTTCAATCTGGACGGCACCGCCATCTACCTGACGATGGGCTCGCTGTTCGTCGCCGAGGCGATGGGGACCCCGCTCTCGGTCGGTGAGCAGATCTCCCTGCTGGTCTTCATGATCATCGCCTCGAAGGGTGCGGCGGGCGTCACCGGCGCCGGTCTCGCGACCCTCGCGGGCGGACTCCAGTCGCACAAGCCCGCCCTGGTCGACGGAGTCGGACTGATCGTCGGTATCGACCGCTTCATGAGCGAGGCACGCGCCCTCACCAACTTCGCGGGCAACGCCGTAGCCACCGTCCTGGTCGGCACCTGGACCAAGGAGATCGACAAGGAGCGGGCCGCCGAGGTCCTCGCCGGCCGCATCCCGTTCGACGAGTCGACCTTCGTCGACGACCACGCCCCTGCCGCGGCCTCCGCCGAGGTGCCGGAACAGCGGGACGAGGCTCTCAGGGAGCCGGCCGTGAAGGTCTGAGACCACGGCCGGAAACGCGCGGCCCGGGGCGCACACCGCCCCGGGCCCACACGCGTTCCCGGCCCCGCGGCCGACCGGCCCGCCCCCTCGGCCGACCCGCACCCTCAGCCGGCCGGGAAGGAGAACACCGCGTACGACCGGGGCCCGCCCGCGCGCACGTCATCCGGATGCCCCGGGTCCGGACCGTCCCGTGGGTCCTGGCCGGGCCGTGCGGGCGAGGGCGGAAGCCCGCCCGGCCCCCTCCGGCTGGCCGGATCGCGGCCGGTGCCGAAGGGTGGACCCAAAGGCGATCGGACGGGAGAGACGGATGCCCAAATACCTGGTCCAGGCCAGCTACAGCGCCGAGGGCACCAAGGGCCTGCTCGCCGAGGGCGGCACGGGCCGCCGGGAGGCCGTGGAACAGGTGCTCCGCTCCTGCGGCGGCACCCTTGAATGGATGTACTTCGCGTTCGGCGACGACGACCTGTACCTCGTCCTGGACATGCCCGACGCCGTCTCGATGGTCGCGACCTCCATGAAGGTCCGTGCCACGGGGGCGATCAGGTCCCGGGCCGTGCCCCTGCTCAGCGTCGAGGACATCGACGCGGCGGCGCGGAAGCAGGTCGACTTCCGAGCGCCGGGAGCCTGACGCCCCGGGGAACGGAAGTGCCGCCGGGGCGGGGGAACCGGCGGCACCCGTCGTACGATACGGCGGCGGCACCTACGGCACCGGGCAGCCACCCGTGGCTCACTGCTCGATGGGGCGTCCGTCCGTTCCGCAGATGTAGCCCGCCACGACGCAGTCCCGCACCCGGCGCTCCAGCTCCGACTGGTCCCAGGCGTTGAAGAAGTCACCGTGGAAGGTGTGGCCGGGGGCGTCGGTCACATTGACGCCGTCCCGGGTGCCGGCCAGGGTGAGCCCTCCGCCGTGCACCGGCCAGGTGATCAGCAGCTCCAGCCGCGGCACGACCACCGGATGGCTCGGTGGACACGTCTGTCCCGTCGCGTACGCCATGTGGTCGCGGTGGTTGGCGCTGTCCAGGTTCCTCCCGTCCCAGCAGGTGGGGAAGTCCAGGTAGTTCTCCAGTTTCGTGCCCGGCGGGCAGTCCATGAAGTCCCGGCTGGACTCGGGGCGTCCCACGCAGGACCAGCGCGCGGCCGGGTTCTGGTCGGGGGAGGTGGCGAGGGCGTTCCCGACGACGTACCGCAGTCCGCGCGGATGGGCGACGGCACGGGTGCGGTCGGTGATGCCCTGGTAGTAGACGGTGACCCGCTCCGGGGCCACGGGCACTCCGTTCTGGTAGAGGGTCGGCGTCCAGTAGGACGAAAGGTCCGTGCTCGGTGTGCAGTTGGTGGTGCCGGCGCTCAGCGACTCGAGCGTCGACGAGGCGTTCGCCGTCCTGTTGCCGTAGAACTCGTGGATGTGCGAGCGGCCCGCCTGGCCGGGGAACACGATCGGGTCGTCGCCGCGCCGGTGGCTGGGGAAGCAGTCCGCGCGGAACTCGCTCCCGCGCAGCGGGGCCGCCGCCTGGCCAACGATCGCCGCCGCCTGGTTCTTGGTGTAGGTGTACGCGTGGGCCTTGTGGTTCACCGGCGCGTGGCCGTCGCCGCGCCCGTCGGCGCCGGCCGTGCAGCCGGCCGGGCCGAGGAAGAGCAGGGCCGCCGCGCCCGCCAGGACTCTGCGGATGAGCATGTCCCCCCCCGCTCAGCCGAAGGGGATGCGGACGGAGGACTGGTTGCCGGTGCCCAGGGTGCTGTCGCCGTTGCCGATGGCGTTCCACACCTCGATCCGTACCCTGCCGTTCGTCAGATCGCCGTGCGTGCCGGTGGCGGACCGCAGTCCGCGCGCCTGGGTGTAGTGCTCGTAACCCGGGACGGGATCGGTGGCGAAGTAGTGGTACGTCTCGGTGCGGTCCCAGGTCCCGTCGCCCGTGCGGTCGTAACTCACCCGCACCTGCTGGCCGTTGGCGACGGTCGTACCGGCGTCCACGAAGAGGTCGAACTGCGTCGAACCGCCGTTGTACGCCCGGGTGACCGGGCCGGAGGTGAACACCTGCGGGCTGTGCGGGGTGCCGTCGTGGTTCGCTCCGCCCGCGGACGCGAGCGTGGCGGTGGAGCCGGACCCGGTCGCGTCCCCGGCGGCACCGCCGCCGCGCAGGTACAGCTGGGAGGAGCCCGTCGGCGGCGGGTCGGTCGGCGGCGGGGTCGTGCCGCCGCCACGGGTCCACACGGCGACGTAGTCCACGAGCATCGGGTGGCCGGGAACGGTCGCGGCGGTCGGGGTCCTCCCCGCCAGCGCGTCCGGGAAGGCGCCGCCGATCGCGACGTTGAGGAGGATGAAGTAGCCGGCGTGCTCGGTCATGTCGGCCCAGGTGCCGGCGTCCATCTGGTTCTGGTTCACGCTGTGGTAGAGCTGGTCGTCCACGTACCAGCGCAGGGCGTTGGGCGAGTTGGAGCGGTCCCACTCGAAGCGGTAGGTGTGGAACGCCGACTGGCAGCTCGCTCCGGGGCAGGTGCGGCTGGCGCCGAGGCCGCTGGTCTCGTTGCACGGCCCGCCGGGGTTCACCCCGCAGTGGAGCACGCCCCACACGGAGTTGATGCCGTTGACGTTCTCCATGATGTCGAACTCGCCGATGCCGGGCCAGTTCCAGTAGTTGCCCCGGTACGGTGCGCCGAGCGCCCAGAACGCGGGCCAGTACCCCAGTGCCGCGTCCCCGGTGACGTCGGGCATCCGGATCCGGCCCTCGATGCGCAGGGTGCCGCCGGCCGGGGCCCTGAAGTCGGCGCGGCGGGTCTCGATCCGTGCGGACGTCCAGTTGCCGGCGCCGTCGCGCAGCGGGGTGATGCGCAGATTGCCGCTGCCGTCGAGGCTGACGTTGTCCGGGCTGTTCGTGTAGTTCTGGATCTCGCCGGTGCCCCAGTTGGCGGGGCCGCCCGGATAGCCGTGACCGGTGTCGATCTGCCAGTCGGCGGAGGAGGGCAGGGACCGGTTCGGACCGGTGAAGTCGTCGCTCCACTGGAGGTTCCAGTTCGGCGCCGGGGGTACGGCGCCGCTGGCCGGGCCCGCGGGACCGAGGGCGAGGAGTCCGGTGAGGGCGACGGCGAGGGCCGTGAGCGCGGTGATGAGTGGGGTACGGGAGAGTCTGCTGATGCGGCTCGTGCTCAAGGAAGACCTCCGGGAGGGGGGTGGTGCCGGAAGTGATTGAGAGCGCTCTCAAGGTGTTTTGTAGATGGAGCCGGTGCGGTCGTCAATGCCTCGCGCGCGTTGACTTCCTTAATGCACAAACCACTTGGGGACGCTGCCGCGCCGCCGCGGGGCGCGCCGCACCCCGCGGCGACCGGACGGACCGTGACCGGCCCGGCTCCCGGGATCGGGCGGGGCTCAGGAGTTCTGCCACTCGTGCCGGGTGCACTCCAGCACCACGGGATCCGTCAGCCCGTGGCGCGGCGGTCGAGCGCCGGTTCGGGTCGTTCGTCCACCCCGCTCGCCGCGCCGCGGGGCCGGCCCGGGACCGTCCGCCGCATCGGGCCACGGTGTCCCGGGCAACAAAAAATCCCGGTCCGTATTTGACGGTCCGGGTATTTCTCCGCGTATATTGAATAGTTCCGTGTTCGGGTGCGACATGAAACACGGAGAACTTCAATAAACGTACTGTAGCGCGTCAGGAGCTGAATTGTCAACCGAGGAAATGCGGCAGGAACAACAATTCGTCTCCCTCGCCCATGAGCGGCTCGATCAACTGCGGGGGGAGGCCGAGGCCGCGGTGCGCGCCACGATGGCGCAGGTCAGCACGGGCCGGCAGGCACGCGTGGAGCGCGACATCGAGGTGGCCGAGCACTCCGCCTCGATCGCCGCGCTGAATGCCGCCGACTCCGGACTCTGTTTCGGACGTATCGACCGGCGCGACGGAGTGACGTACCACATCGGGCGAACGGGAATCCGCAGGGACGACACCGAGCGAACGCCGTTGCTGATCGACTGGCGGGCGCCCGTCGCGCGCCCCTTCTATCTCGCGACCGGTTACGAGCCGCTCGGGCTGCGCAGACGCAGGCACATCACCACCGAGGGCCGCACCGTCACCGCGCTGCACGACGAGATCATGGATCTGGCTGATCCGACCCGCACCGGCCACGAGTCGCACGACGCCGACGAGGTGCTGCTCGCCGCCCTCAACAGCGCCCGCACCGGGCGGATGGCGGACATCGTCTCCACGATCCAGGCCGAACAGGACCACATCATCCGCGCCCCCCAGAGCGGAGTGCTCGTCGTCGAGGGCGGTCCCGGCACCGGGAAGACCGCGGTCGCGCTGCACCGTGCCGCGTACCTCCTGTACGCCCACCGGGAGCAGCTCGCCAAGCGGGCCGTGCTGATCGTCGGGCCCAACCCGGCGTTCCTCGGCTACATCGGCGAGGTGCTGCCGTCCCTCGGCGAGACCGGGGTCCTGCTGTCGACCGTCGGCGAGTTGTACCCCGGGGTCCGCGCCACCGGCACCGACAGCCCCGCCGCCGCGGCCGTGAAGGGCCGCGCGGACATGGCGGACGTGCTCGCCGAGGCCGTACGGGACCGGCAGCAGGTGCCCGAGAAGGGCGAGCCGATCGTCATCGCCCACGACGACGGCGAGCTGGTCCTCGACTGGGACATCGCCGTGGAGGCGCGGCACAAGGCCCGCGAGACCGGCCTGCCGCACAATCTGGCCCGGCCCTACTTCGCCTTCCGCATCATCGACGAACTCACCACCCAGCTCGCCGACCGCATCGGCGAGGACCCTTACGGCGGCCCCAACTTCCTCGGCCCCGACGACATCGCCCAGCTCGGCAAGGCCATCGCCGCCAGCGCCGAGGTGCACGCCGCGATCGCCTCGCTCTGGCCGCCGCTCACCCCCGAGGAGTTCCTCGCCGACTACCTCGCGGACCCCACGCACCCGGACGAGGCCGACGCGGACCTGATCAGACGTTCCGGCGGACCGTGGACCCCCGCCGACGTGCCGCTCCTCGACGAGGCGGCGGAGCTCCTCGGCGAGGACGACTCCGCGGCCCGCGCCGCCGCCGAGGCCGAGCGTGCCCGCCAGATCGCCTACGCGCAGGGCGTGCTGGACGTCTCCTACGCCTCCCGCACCTACGAGTTCGAGGACAAGGAGGACGTCGACGCCGACGCCTCCGAGGTATTGGCCGCCCACGACGTCATCGACGCCGAGCGGATGGCCGAGCGGCAGGAGGAGGCCGACCACCGCAGCGCCGCCGAGCGGGCCGCCGCCGACCGGACCTGGGCGTTCGGGCACATCATCGTCGACGAGGCCCAGGAGCTGTCGGCCATGGCCTGGCGACTGCTGATGCGCCGCTGCCCGACCCGCTCGATGACCCTCGTCGGCGACCCGGCCCAGACCGGCGACCCGGGGGCACCTCCCAAGCCCGGGGCGGTGGGGGACGGCGGAGGCTTCTGGCGGCGGATCCTCGCCCCGTACGTCGAGGACCGCTGGCAGCTGGTCCGACTGGGCGTCAACTACCGTACGCCCGCCGAGATCATGGAGTACGCGGCGGAGCGGCGCAGGAGCACCGACCCGGACTTCACCCCGCCCCGGTCCATCCGGTCGACCGGCACCGCTCCCTGGGAGCGCACCCTGGACCTCGCCGACGTGGCGGCCCTCGCCGCCGCCGAGGCGCCGGAGGAGGGCCGGCTCGCGGTCATCGCCCCGCGTGAGCTGCACGCCGGGCTCACCGGCCTCGGGGGCGACGGGCCGCTCGACCTCTCCCGGCCCGTCGTCCTGCTCGACCCCCGACAGGCCAAGGGCCTGGAGTTCGACACGGTGCTGGTGGTCGCGCCCGAGCGGATGCTTCCCAACGACCTCTATGTGGCGCTGACGAGGGCCACCCAGCGGCTCGGGGTCGTCACACCGGCCTCAGCCACACCGTCGCCAGCGGCGGCAGGGTGAGCTGCACGCTGGTGCGGTGGCCGTGGGCGGCCACGGACTCGGGCTTGACCGGGTCGTCGTTGCGAACGTCCCCGCCGCCGTACCGGGCCGCGTCGGTGTTCAGCACCTCCGTCCAGGCGGGCACGGACGGGGGTACACCGAGCCGGTACTCGTGGCGTACCACGGGTGAGAAGTTGGAGACGGCGAGCAGCGGGGCCCCGTCGGCGGCGAAGCGCAGGAACGCGAAGACGTTGTCGTCGGCGGCCCCGCCGTCCACCCAGGAGAACCCCTCGGGGACGGTGTCCCGCTGCCACAGCGCCGGAGTGGCCGCGTAGACCCTGTTCAGCTCGCGCACCAGGTCCCGCACCCCGCGGTGGTCGCCCTCGGCCGAGTAGGAGGGGTCCAGCAGCCACCAGTCCGGCCCGTGCCCCTCGGACCACTCCGCGCCCTGGGCGAACTCCTGCCCCATGAATAGCAGTTGCTTGCCCGGATGGGCCCACATGAAGCCGAGGTACGCCCGGTGGTTGGCGCGCTGCTGCCACCAGTCGCCGGGCATCTTCGACACCAGGGCGCGCTTGCCGTGCACGACCTCGTCGTGCGAAATCGGCAGCACGTAGTTCTCGCTGTACGCGTACACCATCGAGAACGTCATCTCGTTGTGGTGGAACTTGCGGTGCACCGGCTCGTGCTCGACATAGCCGAGCGAGTCGTGCATCCAGCCCATGTTCCACTTCAGCCCGAAGCCGAGCCCGCCGAAGCCCGCCGGCCCGACGTGGTGCGTGGCCCGGGTCACGCCGTCCCAGGCGGTGGACTCCTCGGCGATGGTCACCACACCGGGACAGCGCCGGTAGACGGTGGCGTTCATCTCCTGGAGGAAGGCGACGGCGTCGAGGTTCTCCCGGCCGCCGTGCTCGTTCGGGCTCCATTCGCCGTGCTCGCGCGAGTAGTCGAGGTACAGCATCGAGGCGACCGCGTCGACCCGCAGTCCGTCGATGTGGAACTCCTCGCACCAGTACACGGCGTTGGCGACGAGGAAGTTGCGCACCTCCTTGCGCCCGTAGTCGAACTCGAGGGTGCCCCAGTCGGGATGTGCGGCGCGGGCCGGGTCGGAGTGCTCGTACAGCGGGCGTCCGTCGAACTCCGCCAGCGCCCAGTCGTCACGGGGGAAGTGTGCCGGCACCCAGTCCATGACGACCCCGATGCCGGCGCGGTGCAGCGCGTCGACCAGGTGGCGGAAGTCGTCCGGGGTCCCCATTCGGGCGGTGGGCGCGTAGAAACCGGTGACCTGGTAGCCCCACGAGCCGCCGAAGGGGTGCTCCGCCACCGGCATGAGCTCGACATGGGTGAAGCCCAGGTCCTTGACGTAGGCGGGCAGCTGGTCGGCCAGCTGGCGGTAGGTGAGTCCCGGGCGCCAGGAGGGCAGATGCACCTCGTACACGGAGAACGGGGCCTCGTGGACCGGCCGGGCGCCGCGGTTCGCCATCCACGTCTCGTCGTGCCACACGTGGTGGGACTCGGTGACGACGGACGCGTTCGCGGGCGGCACCTCGGTGCGGCGCGCCATCGGATCGGCCCGGAGCGTGCGGGAGCCGTCGGGCCGGGTGAGCTCGAACTTGTAGAGCGCGCCCTCGCCGACACCGGGCACGAACAGTTCCCACACCCCGCAGGCGCCCAGCGAGCGCATGGCACAGGCCGTGCCGTCCCAGTAGTTGAAGTCCCCCACGACCCTGACCCCGCGGGCGTTCGGCGCCCAGACCGTGAAACGGGTGCCCGTGACGCCCTGGTGCGTCATCGGCCGGGCACCGAGGGCGTGCCACAGCTCCTCGTGCCGTCCCTCGCCGATCAGATGCAGATCGAGCTCGCCCAGCGCGGGGAGGAAGCGGTACGGGTCCGCGAACTCGACGACCGTGTCCTCGTACCCGATCTGGAGCGCGTACTCGGGGACCTTCCGCAGGGGCAGCAGCGCCGAGAAGAATCCGTCGCCGTCGTCGTGCAGCTCGGCGCGCAGCCCCTTGGCCAGGACCGTCACCGACTCCGCGTAGGGCCGCAGCATCCGGAAGACCACCCCGCCGCGGACCAGGTGCGCCCCCAGCAGGGAGTGCGGATCGTGGTGTGCGCCGGCGAGCAGCCGTTCCCGGTCGGATGCGTCGAGCGGTTTGGCGGGGCGTACGCCATTGCGGGGAGTCACGGGGACGGCCTCCTTGTGCTGAGGGGGATGGTGGGGCGGGCGACTCAGCTGCGGGATGACGCGGCGTCAGCCCGCCGGGCCGGCCAGCCGCTGGATGGCGGACATGGGGACGGGCAGCCAGTCCGGCCGGTGACGGGCCTCGTACACGACCTCGTACACGGCCTTGTCCGTCTCGTAGGCGCGCAGCAGTTCCGCCTCGGCGCGAGGGTCGGAGCCGGACGCGTCGGCGTAGCCCTCGCAGTAGGCGGCACGGCAGCGCGCCGCCCAGGCCGGGTTCCAGGGGCGGTGGGAGCGGGCCGCGTAGTCGAAGGACCGCAGTATCCCGGCGATGTCCCGCACCGGGGGCTGCACCCGGCGGCGTTCGTCGAGCGGCCGGGCCGGCTCCCCCTCGAAGTCGATGACGGACCAGCCCGCGTCGGGTGTGCGCAGGGTCTGGCCGAGGTGGAGGTCTCCGTGGATGCGCTGGGCCCTGCCGTCGCCGTCGAAGGTCGCGCCGGCGATCGCGTCGAAGGCGGCACGCAGCCCGCGGACGTAGGGCAGCAGCGCGGGCACGGCCCGGAGCGCCGCGTCCAGGCGCTCGTTCATCGCCGTCGCCAGGTGTTCCGTCTGGGGCCCGCTCAGTGACACGGTCGGCAGTGCCGCGGCGAGCGCGGTGTGCACCTCCGCGGTGGTCCGGCCCAGGGCCTGTGCCTCCTCGGTGAAGTCGTCGCCTGCGGCGAGCGCCTTGAGCGCCAGCTGCCAGCCGTCCTGGGAGCCGCGCAGGAACGGCTGGAGGACGCCCAGGGTGCAGGGCTCGGGCGTGTCCGACTCGAACCAGGCGACGGGCGCGGGCACCCGGTCGCAGCCCGCCCGGGCGAGCGCGAGAGGCAGTTCCAGATCGGGGTTGATCCCCGGGTACACCCGGCGGAAGATCTTGAGGATGTACGAATTCCCGTACACCAGCGAGGAGTTGGACTGCTCGGCGTCGAGCACGTGGGCCGGGAGCCCGCCCGGGACGGGAGCCGCCCGGTCGAAACGGAGCGGGCCGAACCGGCCGGGCGTGCGGAGCCGCTCCAGCAGCAGCCCGGCGAGCCGGGGGTCGTGCAGCCCTTCGTAGACGGTCCGGCCGGCGAGCGGCCCCTCGTTCACGCGGCCGATCATCGCGGGGGCGAGGTAGGGCGGCAGCATGGTGCGTACGCCGAGCAGCAGCTGGTAGCAGTCGCCGCCGGTCCCGGGGGCGCGCTTCCCGGCCGGGGTCCGGCCGGCGGCGGCCCTGGAGCCCATGGTCTGGTCGGGCTGCCTGACGCGCAGCAGCAGATGCAGCAGTCCGGGGCCGGCCGAGTCGACCGGCAGTAGTTCGACCGCCGCCACCAGCGCGAAGCCGGTGACCGGGCGCCCCTTTCCCGCGAACCACCGCTGCCTGGGCAGCCACTCGCGCAGCAGGGGCGAGAGCGAAGGCAGCAGGGCGACGGGGGTCCGGGTGGATGCAGCCTCCGACATGGCATCGCGTCCTTTCCCCGGGCACACCACAGGTTGCGAAGAGTGTCCCGGATTGCGGCAAATAATAGCTGTCCGGGCTGTGCGTGGGGGTCCCCCCGCCGTAGGCAGGGGGAGTGTCGGCGGAGGATGGTCCGTACGGACTCGGACCAGATCTCGATATGGGGGGAATCGTGCCCCGTGCGGGACGGTCCAACCGCCCCGCACACGACATGGCATGTGCCGGAATCACACGCCCTTGGGCGCGCGGGCCTTGCGTGCGGCCCCCTGCGCCGCGGTCTCCGCGGCCACCGGCTCCTTGCGCAGCCGGAACCAGTAGAAGCCGTGCCCGGCCAGCGTCAGCAGGTACGGCCACTCGCCGATCGCCGGGAAGCGGACCCCGCCGATCAGCTCCACCGGATGGCGCCCGTTGTACCGGCGCAGGTCCAGTTCGGTCGGCTGGGCGAACCGGGAGAAGTTGTTCACGCACAGGACCAGGTCGTCCGAGCCGTCCTCGGTCGCGGGGGCCTCACGCAGGTACGCCAGCACCGCCGGGTTCGACGACGGGAGTTCGGTGAAGGTGCCGAGGCCGAAGGCGCGGTTCTGCTTCCTGATCTCGATCATCCGACGGGTCCAGTGCAGCAGCGACGAGGGCGACGCCATGGACGCCTCGACGTTGGTCACCTGGTAGCCGTAGACCGGGTCCATGATGGTCGGCAGGTAGAGCCGGCCGGGATCGCAGGACGAGAATCCGGCGTTGCGGTCCGGGGTCCACTGCATCGGCGTGCGCACCGCGTCCCGGTCGCCCAGCCAGATGTTGTCGCCCATCCCGATCTCGTCGCCGTAGTAGAGGATGGGTGAGCCCGGCAGGGACAGCAGCAGCGCCGTGAACAGCTCGATCTGGTTCCGGTCGTTGTCGAGCAGCGGGGCCAGTCGGCGCCGGATGCCGATGTTGGCGCGCATCCGCGGGTCCTTGGCGTACTCCGCGTACATGTAGTCGCGCTCCTCGTCGGTGACCATCTCCAGGGTCAGCTCGTCGTGGTTGCGCAGGAAGATGCCCCACTGGCAGTTCTTCGGGATCGCCGGGGTCTTGGCGAGGATCTCGGAGACCGGGTAGCGGGACTCCCTCCGCACTGCCATGAAGATGCGCGGCATCACCGGGAAGTGGAAGGCCATGTGGCACTCGTCGCCGCCCGCAGGGAAGTCCCCGAAGTAGTCGACGACGTCCTCGGGCCACTGGTTGGCCTCGGCCAGCAGCACCGTGTCCGGGTAGTGGGCGTCGATCTCCTTGCGGACCCGCTTGAGGAAGGAGTGGGTGGCCGGGAGGTTCTCGCAGTTGGTGCCCTCCTCCTGGTACAGGTACGGCACGGCGTCGAGCCGGAAGCCGTCGATGCCGAGGTCCAGCCAGAAGCGCAGCGCGGAGATGATCTCCTCCTGCACCGCGGGGTTCTCGTAGTTGAGGTCCGGCTGGTGGGAGAAGAAGCGGTGCCAGTAGTACTGCTTGCGGACCGGGTCGAAGGTCCAGTTGGAGGTCTCCGTGTCGACGAAGATGATCCGGGCGTCCTGGAACTGCTTGTCGTCGTCGGCCCAGACGTAGTAGTCGCCGTACGGTCCCTCCGGGTTGCCGCGGGACTCCTGGAACCACGGGTGCTGGTCGCTCGTGTGGTTCATGACGAAGTCGATGATGACCCGCATCCCGCGCTGGTGGGCGGCGTCGACGAACTCGACGAAGTCGGCGAGGTCGCCGAACTCCGGAAGTACCGAGGTGTAGTCGGCGACGTCGTAACCACCGTCGCGGAGCGGGGACTTGAAGAACGGCGGCAGCCACAGGCAGTCGACGCCCAGCCACTGCAGGTAGTCCAGTTTGGCGGTGAGGCCCTTGAGGTCGCCGATGCCGTCGCCGTTGCTGTCCTGGAAGGTGCGGACGAGTACCTCGTAGAACACGGCGCGTTTGAACCAGTCGGGGTCCCGGTCCTTGGCGGGGGTGTCCTCGAAGGTGTCGTGGACGGGCTCATTGACGATCATGATGTGGGTGACCCTCCGGTCGGCGGGGACGGTCGCAGGACGACGATGTGCGCAGGCGTGACGCCCGGCTCGAGGCGCACATAGTTGGCCCTGCCCCAGTGATAGGTCTCGCCGGTGAGCTCGTCGCGCACCGGTACGGTCTCGTGCCAGTCGAGGCCGAGTTCCGGCATGTCAAACGAGACCGTCGCCTCCTGGGTGTGGTGGGGGTCGAGATTGACGACCACCAGAACGGTGTTCGAACCCGTTCGCTTGCTGTAGGCGATCACGGAGTCGTTGTCGGCGTGGTGGAAGCGGAGGTTCCGAAGCTGCTGCAGTGCCGGATGGCGCCGCCTGATCCGGTTGAGCGTGGTCACCAGCGGGGCGATGCTGCGCCCCTCCCGCTCCGCCGACTCCCAGTCCCGCGGCCGCAGTTGGTACTTCTCCGAGTTCAGGTACTCCTCGCTGCCCGGCCGCAGCGGGGTGTTCTCGCACAGCTCGTACCCCGCGTACATCCCCCAGGTGGGGGACAGGGTCGCGGCGAGCACCGCGCGCACCTCGAACGCCGGCCGGCCGCCCTCCTGGAGGTACGCGTGCAGGATGTCCGGGGTGTTCACGAAGAAGTTGGGCCGCATGCAGGCCGCCGCCTCGCCCGACAGCTCCGTCAGGTACTCGGTCAGCTCCTGCTTGGTGTTGCGCCAGGTGAAGTACGTGTACGACTGCTGGAAGCCGATCGCGCCGAGCGTGCGCATCATCGCCGGGCGCGTGAACGCCTCCGCGAGGAAGACCACGTCCGGGTCCGTCCGGTTGATCTCGCCGATGACCTTCTCCCAGAAGACCACCGGCTTGGTGTGCGGATTGTCGACGCGGAAGATCCGCACCCCGTGCGCCATCCAGTGGCGCAGTACGCGCACGGTCTCCTGGACCAGCCCCTTCATGTCCCGGTCGAAGGCGATGGGGTAGATGTCCTGGTACTTCTTCGGCGGGTTCTCCGCGTAGGCGATGCTGCCGTCCGCCCGGTGGTGGAACCACTCGGGGTGCTCGGTCACCCACGGGTGGTCGGGAGAGCACTGCAGCGCGAAGTCCAGGGCGACCTCCATCCGCAGGTCCCGGGCGCGGCGCACGAACGCGTCGAAGTCCTCGATCGTGCCGAGGTCCGGGTGGACCGCGTCGTGCCCGCCCTCGGCCGAGCCGATCGCCCAGGGCACCCCGACGTCGTGGCGGCCTGCCCCGAGCGTGTTGTTCGGGCCCTTCCGGAAGGTGCTGCCGATGGGGTGGACGGGCGGCAGGTACACGACGTCGAAGCCCATCGCGGCGACGGCCGGAAGCCGCCGCGCCGCCGTCCGGAAGGTGCCGGAGACGAGTCGGCCGCGCTCGACCCGGGCGCCCTCGGAGCGCGGGAAGAACTCGTACCAGGAGCCGAACAGCGCGCGGGTGCGTTCCACCCGGAGGGGCAACGGAGCCGAGGCGGTGACCAGTTCGCGCAGCGGATGGCGGGCGAGTGCGGCGAGCGCGTCCGGGGCGAGTGCCGCGTCCAGCCGCTCGCGGTCCGGCCGGTCCTTGTCGCGCAGGGCGTCGGCGGCGGCGAGCACGGCCTCCCGGCCCGCCCGCTTGGGCACGCCCGCGGCGGCGCGCTCGTAGAGTTCCGCGCCCTCGGCGAGGACCAGGGCCGTGTCGATCCCGGCCGGAACCTTGACTCCGGCGTGGTGCCGCCAGGTGGCCAGCGGATCGCTCCACGCCTCGACGCTGTAGGTCCACCGCCCCTCGGCGTCCGGAGTGACCTCGGCACCCCAGCGGTCGCTGCCGGGGGCGAGTTCGCGCATCGGGGTCCAGGGGCCCGGCCGGCCGCCGGGATCCCGCAGGACGACGTTGGCGGCCACCGCGTCGTGCCCTTCGCGGAACACGGTGGCGGTGATCTGGAACGTTTCGCCGACCGTCGATTTCGCGGGCCTTCGGCCGCAGTCGACGAGGGGGCGTACGTCCAGCACGGGAATGCGGCCAATCAGCGGGTTCACGGCATCACCTGGGGGCTGTGCGGGCTCGGCGGGTCGAACGGGCGGTCCCTCTTCACGGGGGGCGGGTGTTCTTTGTAACTGCTCCGTTGACGACTGGCGGGCTGCGGGCATGGCCGCTCCTGTCCGCGTTCACTCGAATGGAAGGGTCGCGAGTGCGTTCCGGTGCGTACCGGGGGAGCCTTCCCACGCGCTTCGGGTCGGCAATCCGGTGGTGCGTTAACTACTAGGGCGTAGGTCCCGGCACAAGGCCGCGGCCGTCCGGAGGGCGGTGCGCGGTCGCTTCCGGAAGGGTTCCGGTCGTGCGGTGCGCGGCCGTCATGAACATTTGAAGTCAACTTCGGTCATCTTCTTACCGTGTTGAGTTCGGTAATTCCTGATTACTAATAGAGAATCGATCGCCTACGGCCCTTTTTGGCCAATCGCAGAGGCCGCCGGAATGATCGCGGAACGCGCCGGCCGAATTTTGTTGAAAGCTTGCGGAAAGAGCTGCGTCCCCCTCCACCGGATGATTACTGTGAAGCCTCATCCGGAGTGGGCACTCCGGGTTCCGACGATCAGTCATGCGTGCACCCTCACCTGGGCACATCCATGCCTGAACCACGTGCGAAACACCGCGGTGGCCGGCCGTTCCCAGCACACGCCGGCGACCGCATCGGGGGGTGGGGGACAGTGCACCCGGACCACGCGGCAACCGGCCTCGACGACGAACTCCGCGCCGCGCTCCGCGCCGCCGACGTCCTGGAGGGCGGACCCGCGTCGCGCGCCGGCCGTCAGGGCGCCGAGGCACCGCCGGCCCCGGACCACCGCCGAGTGGCCCACCTGGTACCCGGCACCGACACCCCCTCCGCGCCCCGCGCATGGAAGCGTGCCTGGCGCGACGTCCTCGCCGGGGAGAGCGCCCGCACCACCCGGTCGGGCCTCGGCTGGGCGCTCACCTCCCTCGCCGGCGGGCGGTTCGCCGCGCTGGACGTCCTGGAGATCGGCTGCGAGCGGCTGCGGCTGAGCCGGGTGGCCTACGGCGGTGACGGCCGCGGCCCCGCGGCCCGGCCGCTCGCCGACTCGGCCTGGGGCGACCTCACGGCCGGAGCCACCGACCACCCGTGCTCCCCGGCCCTGCCCGCCGAACGGCTGCGCCGGCTCTTCCTCCTCGCCGGAGGAACGGGCCCCGCCGCCGCGGACGTCACGGGCTCCCTCGGCAGGGCACTGCGGACCTTCGTGCGCGGGACCCCGCTCGGCGCGGACCCGCTCCTGGTCGTCGTCCGGGCCGCCGGCTGGCGGCCCGTCGAGCAGGCGGCCGACGTCCTGTGCCCGGAGGCCGCCCCGGTCCTGCGGCTGCGCCTGCCCGCGCACTGGCCCGCCGACCCCGGCGACCTCACCGACGCGCTCCCGCTGCGTCGCGCCCTCTGGCTGGCCGCCGCCGACATCGACGGCACGTCGGGCACGGTCGGACTCGTACGCCGCCCGCTCTTCCCGGCCGGCAGCCGCACCGGCGACCCGGTCGGCGGCGACCCCGGAGCCGTCGTACGGGTCCCGGTCGCCGCGCCGCCGGACGGAGCCACCACGGGGGCGAGCGCCGCCGTCGTCGTCTCCGCCGACCCCGGCGAACCACCCGCGCGATGGCGCCCGGTGCGGGCCGACCGCATCGAACTCCCACCCGGTTCACGCGCGGCGCTCCACTACCGGCTGCGCGGGCCCGACCGGGTCGACCTCGCGTACGACGGACACCACGAACCGGAGACCGCGCCCTGGGCGGCCCTGGCGCACACCACGCCCCGGAGGCTTTCCCGGCCCCGCCCCGTGGACCTCGTACTCGCCGTGGAGGTCGCCGGCCCTCAGGCGGGCGGCGGCACGGCCGTCGAGGAACGCCTGCAGGAAGCGGCGGCGGTCGTGGCCGCCGTACGGCACGCCGTGGGCGGCGGCGACACGCTCCGCGTCGGGCTGATCGGCTACCGCGACCACGCCCCGCTCGACCGCCCGAACGACAGCGACCCCATCGTCCACCGGCTCGGCATGACCACCGCACAGAACGCCGAGCGTGCGCTTGCGGGCTGGCACCACAGCGCGCTGCGGCACGACTTCGCCACCGGGCTGGAGCACGTACCGCACGAACTCGCCGCCCGCCGGCACCTGTGGCGGCCGGACAGCCACCGGGTGCTCCTCGTGGTCGGCTCCCGGCCGCCGCACCCGCGCGCCGCACCCCCGCAGGTGCTGCGGCGCAGCGCCGCGGTGCGCATCTGTCCCGACCGGGTCGAGTGGGAGGCCGCGCTGTACGACGCCCGTCACTACGACGGCGTCTCCTGCGTGGCGGTGGTGGACGAGCCCGCGTGGATGGACCACCTCGAGGGTGAACCCCATCTCGCGCGATGGGCCGACCGGGCGTGGGACCTCTTCGGCGCCGACGGCCGGTTCACCGCGGGCCACGACCCGCACCGCGTCGCCTCCGCCGTGACGGCACCGGCGCTCTGCCTCCCCGAGGACGGCGCCCCCATCCGCCTGGTCGTCCCCGACGGCGCGAGCGGGGAGTGGCTGCACGAGGCGGCCGGCTGAGGACCGCGGCAACGCACCGCGCGCCCGTCGGGCGCACGGATCGGACAACGACCGTGCGGCGGACGTCTCGCCGCCGCCACGACAGGGGGAGCACCACCATGCCCGAGGACGACAAGCGCCCCGAGAGCACACCGAAAGACGGCAAGCAGGACCGCAGGAGGGACGACCGGGCCGCGGAGGGGCCGTTCGCCGTCTGGGACCCGTCCACACTGGTCGGGGGCCGCGCCGCACTGCCGCCGGTACCCCCGCCTGCCCGGCCCGCAGCGCCGAACGGCAACGCGCCCGGGGGCCCGGCCGCCCCCGTGCCTCCGGGGACCCGCGAGGAGAAGGCACGGACGCCCGGCGCACCGCCGGCGGACGCCGGCGGGCCGGCCGAGCCCGGCAGCTTCGCGGAGAGGTTCGGCGGCCCCGAGGTCCTCGACAAGTCCGCCAGGCCCACCAGGACCGACAAGCCGGAGAAGCCCGCGAAGCCCGAGCGGAAGACGGCCGCCGCCGACAAGGCGGTCCCCAGGGACGAGGAGCGCAGGGAACCCGAGGGCCCCGCCTCGGCACCGGAATCGACCATCACGCTCTGGGGCGGCATGGGCAGCGGGAAGTCCACTCTGCTGGCGGCGCTGTCCCGGGCGGTGCAGGACCCCATGTACGGCAGGTGGAGCATGTGGCCGGAGGACCACGCGTCCAAGAAGTTCCTCAGCGATCTCGCACACATCCTCTACCGCGACCGCACGTTCCCGATGGCGACGCTGACCGAGCAGCGCCCGGTGCGCTTCACGCTCGCCGGGGACCTCACCGGGACCCGGTTCTCCCGCACCGGCCGCAGGCGCTGGCGGCCCGGCGCCGACCGCGGCCGCGATCTGACGGAGTTCAAGGTCACCCTCCGCGACCTGCCCGGGGAGGCGTTCGACCTGCACTCGCAGACCGGCGCGGCCCTCGGCGGCAAGCTCGTCAAGGACCTCGGGGCCTCGCGCGCCATGGTCTACGTCGTGGACCCGGTCCGCGAGTGGCAGGTCAACGGTGACGACGGCCCGGTCGGCGACGACGCTCGGCAGAACGCGGACTTCTTCACCGACGTCCTCGCCGGGGTCGCCACCGAGGTCAACATGCGCGGCGAACGACAGGGCAATCTGCTGCCGCACAGCATCGCCGTCTGCCTGGCGAAGTTCGACGACGACCGCGTCTTCCGCTTCGCCTGCGAACAGGGCAACGTCCGGCTCAACCCGCGCACCGGCCAGCCCGAGGTGGTGGACGCCAAGCGCCTGTTCGACGGGCTCTGCCAGGCATTCCCGCACGGCAGCCTGCGCGAGATCAAGCAGCAGATCGAGCTGTTCTTCGCCCCCGAGCGCGTCGGGTACTTCGTGTGCTCCGCCGTCGGCTTCTGGGTCGACCCCGAGCGGGGCTTCGACTTCGAGAACCCCTCCCTGGTGAACCCCGTGGACGACGCCGTCCGCTTCGTCGCACCGCCCCAACCCGTCAACATCCTCGAACCCTTCCTCTTCCTGCGGGGCGTCGGCCCGCAGCAGTCCTGACCCGGCACCCGAGAAGCGCACGAGAGGAGAACCCGCCATGGCACCGGGACTGACGGCCGACTGGGCCCTGTGGGGCAAGGAACCCCACACCAACAGCGGCTACAGGGTGCTGGCCGCCTGCCCGCCGGACCGGAGCGCCGACTTCAACGGCGACATCCACCACTGGTCGCCCGGCACCCCCGCGCCCGGGGACCGGCTGCCGTGGATCACCATCGGGCCGTGCACCGCACCGAACGGGACCCCGACGGTGGGCGTCTTCCTCCTCGAAGGCACCGACGCCGTCGACCGGACGAACCGTCCGATCTGCCGGATCAGCCACTTCGCCGTACCCGCGGCCGAGGTCGACGGCCTCGCCCTCGGCTGGTGCGGGCTGGCCAGGGCCGCGCTGGACGCCGCGCCGCGGCTCGTGGGGGCGGGCGCCGCACCGGTCCGGTTGCCCGTCACGGCGGGCGGGCGGCTCGTGACCCAGGTGACCGCACACGTCGGGCCCAGCGTGACCGAGGCCGTCCACTGGCTGGCGGCGGCCGCCGGACACCTGCTGGACGGCAAGGTGGTGGTGACGGGGGGCCGCATGTACGACCCGCTCGTGCTGCTGGACGTCCTCGACTGCGTCGCGGCCATGCTGCCCTTCGGAATGCGCCGCACCCTCTCGGCCGCCACCTGGGTCTCCTCGGGGTCCGAGGTCCCCATGCGCCTGTACTGGGGAGTCCCCGACGAGGCTCCGGGCGTCGTCAGCCTGGCCTGGGGCGGGGAGCTCCCGGACGTCGGCGGACTGTCCGCCGACGCGCGCTCCTACCGCGACCTGCTGATCGAGGCGTGGGCCCGGCACGGGAGCGAGGTGGTCCTGGGACATCTGGCGGACGCCCGCGAACCGATGGACATCGACGGCCTGGACGCGCACGGGGAAGCCCTCCGGGTGCTCGGCGACCTCGACCCGGCGCTCGCCGTCGCACAGGAGGTCCGCGCGGGGCGGGAGGTGGAGGGCGACCGCATCGACGCGGCCCTCCGGCACCCGCTGGCCGACCCCCGTTCCGTCACCGTCCTCTCCGGGCAGAAGCTGGCGGGCCACTCCACCGACATGGCCCCCCTCGCCCGCCACCTGAAGCACCACGAGGTCTCGGCGGCCTTCCGCGACCAGCTCGTCGACGATCTGCTGAACGACGAGCCGGAACGGGCCCGGGTCCGGTTCGAGACCGCGCGCGCCGCCACCTCCGGCACGAAGGAGGACCTGGAGCCCCTCGACCAGGTCCTGGCGTTCGTCATCGGCGAGGTGCGGGGCCGGAAGGGGTCGGAGGCCCCCGACCCCGTCGTGGAACAACTCCTGCCCGCCGTGGCGCCGTTCGCCGAGGGCACCATGGCCTTCACCCAGTCCCTGCTGCTGGGTACCGCCGGCCTCGCAGGCCGCCTCGTCCACGCCCTCTGCTCCGGACCCGACCCCGCAGCGGACGTCCTGGCCTGGCTCCGGTGGCTCGGCGACGGATCCCCGCCCCGGGCCGCGGGCAGCGCCGAACTCACCCCGCTGTACGGACTGCTGGAGTCCGGGCACGGCACGCCCTCCCGGAAATGGACCACCGCGCACCCGGAGGCCGCCGTACGACTGCTCGGGGCGGCCGCGGCGTGCGGGCGCGCGGAGTACCTGCTCCAGGAGGAGTTCTTCCAGCGCCTCGTCCACTGCGCCTTCCTCAAGACCCCGTCCGACCCCTTCGAGGAGCCGCCCCACCTCCTGCTCACCCGGGCGCTGACCCACCCCCCGCAGGCCGTGCGACCGGAGACAGCCGCCCGCTGGGACGTGCTCTGCGCTCTCACAGGACTTCCGCCCCTGGCCCTCCTCGCCCTGGCCGAGGCCCCGGAGAAGCCCGGCTCCGGCGGCCTCGGCCCCCGCCTCGACGGCTATGTCTCGACGCTGTGCGCCGAGCTGGAGTCGCACACCGTGCGGAGGAACGCCACGCTCGTGGTCCAGACGCTGCTGAAGTGGGTCCTGGAGGTCGATCCGCAGACCGGCGAGGGTCCCGGGCGCGCCGGCCGGGAACTGACGACGCGTCTGCTCGACCGGCACGGCCCGCACGTCCAGGTCGTCGCGGACGCCGTCCGGCTGCTGACCGAGGACCCCGACTGGCACGAGACCGAGCTGGACGAGCAGTGGCTGAACCGCCTCGCGGGCCGACTGCCCCAACTGTCGACGGCCCTGACGCTCCGCGTCGTGCACCGCACCGCCCTACGGGCCGAGGACAGCCCCGAGGACCTCGACGAACTCGCGGCGCAGCTCTACGCGGCCCGCCGGGCCGGAGCCGGCACCGACCAGCTCTGCGCCCCCCTGCAGTCCTGGGCCGCACGGGAACGCACCGGCCACCGCGTCCTGGCGATCCTCACCTCGTACCGCCTGGCCTGGGAGCCCTACACCGGCGTGGGTCGGGCACTGGAGGAGACCCAGGAGCTGGAACTCGCCTTCGCCCGGGGCGGCCGGGATCCCCGGATCTGGCAGCACTACCGCGACCACGCCATCCGGCAACTGACCGCGGAACGGACCGGGATCGAGCAGGAGATCCGGGGCCTCCGGCACAAGCAGCAGAGGACGGAGCAGGAGATCGCCCGGCTGCGGGAACTCGGGGCCACGGCCGCCGCTTTCCCCACCCGCTCGTAACCCCCGCCCCGCGCCCGCAACGACCGCCCGCCCGCGGCAACCGCCGTACCCGCACGAAAAACGCCCCGCCCCACCGGTTCGCAGCACCCGCCGCGCCGGCACGCAGTGCCCGCAACACCGCGCACCCCGCCGTACCCACCACCGTCCCACCGGCCGCTCCCGGTCCCGGCGCGACGCCGGGCTCCGAGGCCCGTTCCACGCACGTCACAGGGGGACCCCTCATGCACACCGTCCACGCAACGGCGCGCCGCGCCCTGCCTCTCGCCCTCGGCATCACGCTGGCCGCGTCCGGCGCACCGGCGGCCGCCGCCGCTCCAGCCGCCGACACCCCGCTACCGCGCGAGGGCATCTACCGTTCGCTGAAGGTCGACGAGGTGCCGGCCGCGTACGTCGTCCTCATCGACACCTCCAGCTCCATGCAGGACCGCGGCCCCGACGGCGCACCGCTCTACGCCACCGTCAAACGGCGGCTGGACGCCTTCCTCAGGACCCTCACCTCCGCCGACGAGGTCGCGGTCGTCACCTTCGGCCGGGCCACGAGCGTCATCCACCCCATGTCCCCGGTGAAGGCGAAGGGCGGCGGCGGCCTCTTCGCCAAGGGGCTCCCGGCCACCGCCACGGAGTCGGCCAGCGACCACGGATCCGCGCTGGAGGCCGCCGCCGAGCAGCTCAACCGCAGCACGGCCCCGGTCGGGGCGGTGCTCCTGCTCACCGACGGCGCCGTCAACGCGCCGGGCAGCCCGTACGAGCGTCAGGGCACTCCGGCGTGGAAGCGCCTCAAGGAGCGCTACTCGGCGATGGGGACCAACCGGAAGATCGTCGGCTACGGTGTGCCGCTCGCCGAGGGCACCCGCGTCGGCGAGGTCCTCGGCGGAGCGTTCGGCGCCCCGCGCATCCTGCCCGTGGACCCCGCGGCGCTGGGCACACAGCTCGGCGTCGCCAAGGACCAGGTGCGCGCGGAGAAGGCCGTGAGCGTCCTCCGGGCGGACGAGGGGAAGGGGGTGGCCGTCTCCGTCGAGGGGGAAGGGGTGCGCCGGCCCGGGCCCGGTGCGATCACCCTGGCCACCGGGGACCGTACGGGCACCCGCTCCAGGACCGTGCGCGTCACGCTGTCGTCCGAGGCCCGGTACGTCCCGCTGCGGGTCGCCCTGCGGGCGGCCGCCGAGCGAGGCGGTCCGGACGTGGACGTCAGCGGTGCGGGGCGGGCCGTGGACCTGGCTCCGGGGCAGAGCCGTACGGTCGAGCTGACGCTGGCGTGGAACCAGGACCCGGAGTTCGCCCTGATCCCGGGAGCCCGGGACTTCCGCGCCGGGCTGGACCTCCGGGCCGAGGTCTCCTCGCCGTGGACGCCCGCCGTCCGCAGCTCGCTGGGGTACGCGAAGTTCGCCACGGGTGGCCCGTCCGTCACGGACGTGGACCTCGTCGGGACCGTCCCCGGACGGGCCCCGGGCTGGTTCTACCCGCTGGTGCTGGTCGTCGCCCTGCTCGGAGGGGCGGCCGGGTGGCGTGCGTACAAGCGCCGCCGTCCCACGCTGTCCGGCGCGCTGACCGTGACCGACCTGCGGACCGGTAGCCGCCAGACGTTGGCGCTGCGCGGCCGGGAGGTCAGCGAAGAGACGGACGCGGGCGACGTACGGGCCCGGATCACCGTCCGCGGACGCCACGAGGGCGGCCGGCTCGTGCTCGTCCTGCGGTGCGACCGCGAGGCCCCGCGACCGGGCGGGGAGCGGCTGCGCGACAGCGGTACGTGCGAACTCGGCAAGTCGACCGTGCTGTGCGGCATCGGGTTCTCGCACGAGACCGGGAGCCAGGCCGTCGTCACGCAGTGATCCGGATGCGGCTCCGGGCGCCCTTCCGCGCGACGTGCTCCCGGGAGTCCGTGCCGTTCCCCCCACCCGCACCAACCGCCCGAGGAGAGGACCCCGTCATGGTGAAGCCGCTGGACCCGGCCGTCGACCCGCCCGAGGCCGCGGGGTTCCGGCTGCTCGGCAGACTGGGCACGGGCGGGTTCGGCACCGTCTACCTCGGCCGTCAGTCGGCCGAGGAGCGGGGCCTCGACACCCTCGGGGCCGTGAAGCTGCTGAAGTCCGAATTCACCGAGGACGCCCAGCACCTGCAGCGCTTCCATCAGGAGAGCAAGGCGCTCGACCGCTGCAAGGGCGCCCGCATCCCCGAGTTGCTCGTCTTCGACTTCGGCGCGGGACGGCAGCCCACCCTGGCGACGCGCTTCATCCCCGGCCTCTCGCTCTACCGCATCCTGGAGTCGCACGGGGGCGCACTGCCCCGCGACACGGTGCACTCCGTGGCCGCCGAGCTCGTCGACACCCTGAGCACCGCGCACGGCAAGGGCCTTCTGCACCGGGACCTGCACCCCGGCAACGTGCTGATGACCCAGGACGGGCCCTGGGTCATCGACTTCGGGCTGACCCGCATCCGGGGCCAGCGGGTGACGGTGAGCCTGGACACCGTCATCGGCCATCCGCACTTCTGCGCGCCCGAGCAGATCATGGGCCTGGCGAAGACGGTGAACGCGACCGACGTCTTCGGGATCGGCGCGATCGTGCTGTACGGGCTGACCGGGCATCCGCCGTACACCGGGGAGCGGGACGCCCGCGCGATGCTGCTGCGTCGGGTGTCGGGCACCGCGCCCGATCTGTCGGGGCTGCCGGACGACCGGGCGGGGCGCCTGATCCGCGCCTGTCTGGCGGAGGACCCGGCCGACCGCCCGACCCTCGCCGAGGTCGCCGAGGGCTTCGGCGAACCGGGCACCCTCAGGCTCCCGGGCGACGTCGCGCGGACTCTGGCGCAGTACAGGTCCGAGCTGAGGGCACTGCTCACGGGCGCCGGCAACGGCGCCGACCTCACCGTGCCGTTCCGCGCCGGCCGGCGCAACTGGAGTGCCGGCGCGGGGGAATGGCCGCACCAGGTCGTGTCCACCGGCCACGGCAGTGTCGTGACCGCGGACGGCGGCGGCGACGTGCGCTGGCTCGACGCGGCGAGCGGTCGGGAACAGGCCCGGCTCCGGGACTTCGCACCCCCCGTCCAGCTGTGCGCCGAGGGCGCCCTGCTGCTGGTGTGCGACTCCGCGGGCCGGCTGGAGTCCTGGGACACCCGAGCCCGCACCCTCTGGTGGTCCGTCCCCGCCGGGAGCCTTCCGCACGCGCGGGTGGTGCTGCGCGGGCAGAGCGTGTTCCTCGGCGACGGGACGGGCCGGATCCACCACTTCGACGCCGTCACCCGCCGGGTCTGGTGGCGTACCGAACCGCTCTCGGACTCCTGCGGCGGCCCGGCGGAGCCCGTCGCGGCAGGTCCCCGGCACGTCTACCTCTCGGCCGGGCAAGGCCGCGAACTGCTCGCGCTCGACGACGAGGAGGGACGCGCGTGCTGGGACCGCGCCGTGCGGTTCCCCGCGCCCGTGCCGGCGGCGCCGCTGGCGCTGGACGACGGCGTCGTGGTCGCCGACGGCGACGGCGGACTGCGCTGCCTGGCCGCGGCCGACGGCGGCACACTGTGGGAGACCCGACTCGGCGCACCGGTGGTCGCCCCGCCCGTACGGGCCGCCGACACGGTGATCGTCGGGGACACGGCGGGCATCGTGCACTGCCACAGCACCAAGACCGGCGAGGAGGTCTGGCGCGCCCAGTACGCGGACGGCGAGGAGTTCTTCTCGCTGTGCGCCGACGGAACCGCGGTCTACGCGGGCGGCTGGCACGGCCGGCTGCATCTGCTGGACGCGGCGGACGGCTCCTCCCTCCAGAGTTTCGACCTGGGCGGCCAGATCCTGGCCACCGCCCACGCCCCGGACGTCCGCACCGTCTACGCGGCCGCTTCCCACGGCAGTCTGCACGCGCTCCCGGCGGCCGCCGGCGGCGCGGCGGACGGAACCCGCGCGCCGTAGCCCCGGCCGTCGCCGGTCCGGGACGCGCACCGTGGCCGGTGCCGGCGCGACCGCCCCGTCCGGTCCCGTACGAACCCCTGTTCGCGGCGCGGGACGCGGCACGGCCCGGGATCCGCCGATGGAGGCACGGCTCGATGCGCCCTCCTCGCGCCGTGGTTGAGCCGGGCGGCGCGCCGTTACGGTCGAGAGGTCGGACGGGCGCACAGCGTCGTGCGTCCCCGGATGAACCCCGTTTCGAAGGTGGGACCTGTGAAGGCCATTCGTCGATTCACCGTCCGCCCCGTACTCCCCGAACCCCTCGCCCCGCTCAGCGAGCTGGCCCGCAACCTGCGCTGGTCGTGGCACGCGCCGACGCGGGAGCTGTTCCGCAGCGCGGACCCGTCCGGCTGGCGGGCGTCCGGCGGCGACCCGGTGCGGCTGCTCGGGTCGGTGACCGCGAGCCGGCTCGCCGAACTCGCCACCGACCCGGAGTTCCTGTTCCGCGTCTCGGAGTCCGCCGGCGACCTGGACGCCTATCTGCGCGGGCGGCGGTGGTACCAGGAGCAGTCCGGCGACGGCGCGCCCCTGCCCGCCGCCGTCGCCTACTTCTCGCCGGAGTTCGGCATCACCGCGGCGCTGCCGCAGTACTCGGGCGGTCTGGGCATACTCGCCGGCGACCATCTGAAGGCCGCCAGCGACCTGGGGGTCCCGCTGATCGGCGTCGGGCTGCTCTACCGGCACGGCTACTTCCGCCAGTCGCTGTCCCGCGACGGCTGGCAGCAGGAGCACTACCCCGTCCTCGATCCCGACGAGCTTCCGCTGACCCTGCTCCGCGAGGCCGCCGGCAGCCCCGCCCAGGTGTCCCTCGACCTGCCGGGCGGCCGCTCCCTGCGGGCCCGGATCTGGCAGGCGCAGGTGGGCCGCGTACCGCTGCTGCTGCTGGACTCGGACGTGGAGGACAACGCGCCGGGGGAGCGGGACGTCACCGACCGGCTGTACGGCGGCGGCAGCGAGCACCGGCTGCTGCAGGAGGTGCTTCTGGGCATCGGCGGGGTCCGCGCCGTCCGCGCGTACTGCCGGCTCACCGGACATCCCGAGCCCGAGGTCTTCCACACCAACGAGGGCCACGCCGGCTTCCAGGGGCTGGAGCGGATCCGGGAGCTGCTGACGTACGGTCTCGACTTCGACGCCGCGCTGGAGGCGGTCAGGGCCGGGACGGTGTTCACCACCCACACCCCCGTCCCGGCCGGTATCGACCGCTTCGACCGCGAGCTGGTGGCCCGTCACTTCGGCGAGGACGGCGAACTGCCCGGCGTCGACGCGGGACGGGTGCTGGGGCTGGGCACGGAGAGCTACCCGGGCGGTGAGCCGGACGTGTTCAACATGGCGGTGATGGGGCTGCGCCTCGCGCAGCGCGCCAACGGCGTCTCCACGCTGCACGGCGCCGTGAGCCGGGAGATGTTCCGCGGTCTGTGGCCGGGCTTCGACACGTCGGAGGTCCCGATCACCTCGGTCACCAACGGGGTGCACGCCCCGACCTGGGTGGCCCCGGAGGTGCTCGCCCTCGGCGACGACGTCGCGGCGACCCCGGACGCCGATCTCTGGGAGCTGCGCCGGGCGCTCCGGGAGCAACTCGTGCACGAGGTGCGTGGGCGGCTGCACGCATCCTGGCGCCAGCGCGGCTCCGGCACGGCGGAACTGGGCTGGATCGACGGGGTGCTGGACCCGGACGTGCTCACCATCGGGTTCGCCCGCCGGGTACCCGCGTACAAGCGGCTCACCCTCATGTTGCGCGACCGGGAGCGGTTGACGGAGCTGCTGCTGCACCCCGAGCGGCCGGTGCAGATCGTCGTCGCCGGCAAGGCGCACCCCGCCGACGACGGTGGGAAGCGGCTGATCCAGGAACTGGTGCGGTTCGCGGACGACCCGCGGGTCCGGCACCGGATCGTCTTCCTGCCCGACTACGGCATGGCGATGGCACGGCGGCTGCTGCCGGGCTGCGACGTGTGGCTGAACAATCCGCTTCGGCCGCTGGAGGCCTGCGGCACCAGCGGGATGAAGGCCGCGCTCAACGGGTGCCTCAATCTTTCGGTGCTCGACGGCTGGTGGGACGAGTGGTACGAGCCGGACTTCGGCTGGGCCGTGCCCACGGCCGACGGCACCGCCGCGCACGACCAGGACCGCCGCGACGACCTGGAGGCCGCCGCGCTGTACGGGCTGGTCGAGGAGCGCATCGCGCCGTTGTTCTACGACCGGGGCGCGGACGGGGTCCCCGCCCGCTGGACGGAGATGGTCCGGCGCACGCTCACCGCCCTGGGCCC
This sequence comes from Streptomyces sp. HNM0645, assembly GCF_030056615.1. Classification (NCBI taxonomy): domain Bacteria; kingdom Bacillati; phylum Actinomycetota; class Actinomycetes; order Kitasatosporales; family Streptomycetaceae; genus Streptomyces; species Streptomyces sp. HNM0645. The sequence goes on from NZ_JASHLT010000015.1 coordinate 29,569, forward strand.
GAAGGTGCTGGCGGACCGGATGGTCCGCGAGTACGTGGACCGGCTCTACGCCCCCGCCGCCCGGGCCCACCGGCTGCTCGCCCTGGACACCGGCGCGGCCGCCGAACTGGCCGCCTGGAAGGCTCGGGTGCGCGCGGCCTGGCCCGGCGTCTCGGTCGGCCACGTCGAGGCGGGCGCGGACACGGGCGCGGCGGAGCTCGGTTCGACGCTGGCCCTGCGCGTGTGCGTCACCCTCGGCGCGCTCCGGCCCGAGGACGTCGAGGTGCAGGCCGTCGCGGGCCGGGTCGACTCGGACGACGCGATCGCCGATCCCCAGACCTTCCCGCTGAAGCCGACCGCCGGCGGTCCCGGCACGGCCGGGCTGTGGATCTACGAGGGCCCGCTCGCCCTCGACCGCACCGGCCCGTTCGGCTACACGGTCCGGGTGCTGCCCGCACACCCGCTGCTGCCGCACGGGGCGGATCCCGGTCTGGTGGCGTGGCCGATCGAGGTGACGGGGGAGGGCGCGGGGGTGCTGATGCGCTGAAGTCGGGGCGGCTCGTGCGGTCGGACCGGTGCCGGCGCGCGTCTCCGTCCGTGCCCGACGGTTTCCCCGCGCGGGACCGCCCGGGGGAGCGGGAGCTCCCCCGGGCGGTCCGGACGGTGCCGACCGCGGGCCCGACGGGCCCCCGGTGCTTACGGGAACGTCAGCTTGACGTTGCTGATGTAGCCGGTGTCGTAGCGGGCGACGTCCTGGACCCGCAGGTTCCAGGTGCCGTTGGCCACCTCGCTGGAGGCGTTCACGGTGTACGTGGCGATGACGTTGTCCGCGGAGTCGCTGCCGCTGGAGTTCTTCAGGCGGTACGCGGTGCCGTCCGGTGCCAGCAGGTCGATGACGAGGTCACCGCGCCAGGTGTGCTTGATGTCGACGTCGACCTTGAGGTTCGACGGGGCGTTGCCGGCGATGCCGGTGACCGCGACCGGGGAGCTGACCGTGCCGAGGTCCGGGATGTTCACGTCGCCGGTGTTCTCGAAGACCTTGCCGGGTCCGGGCTCGCCGCCGGGCCGGGAGCCGACGTTGATGCCGGCCCAGGCGTCGGTCACGGCCTTGACCTCGGCGCTGTTCGCGCCGTACAGCTCCGTGGCGACCGCGAGCGTGCCGGTGCGGGCGCCCGCGTAGTTGGTGGTCGAGTTGAACTTCGTGGTGAGCGCCTTGAACCAGATCAGCGACGCCTTGTCGCGGCCGATGCCGGTGACCGGCAGACCGTCCGAGGTCGGGGAGTCGTAGTTCACGCCGTTGACGGTCTTCGCGCCGCTGCCCTCGGAGAGCAGGTAGTACCAGTGGTTCGCCGGGCCCGAGGAGTAGTGCACGTCGATCCCGCCGATGCCCGAGTACCAGGCGTCCTTGGACCTGCCGTCCTTGCTCGGCTTGTCCATGTAGCGCAGCGGGGTGCCGTTGCCGTTGATGTCGATCTTCTCGCCGACGAGGTAGTCGCCCACGTCCTGGGCGTTGCCGGCGTGGAATTCGACGGCGGCGGCGAAGATGTCGGACGTCGCCTCGTTGAGGCCGCCGGACTCGCCGCTGTAGATGAGCCTGGCCGTGTTGGAGGTGACGCCGTGCGTCATCTCGTGCGCGGCCACGTCGATCGACGTCAGAGGCTTGGCGTTGCCCGCGCCGTCGCCGTAGGTCATGCAGAAGCAGCTGTCCTGCCAGAACGCGTTGATGTAGTTGTTGCCGTAGTGGACCCGGGAGTACGCGCCGACGCCGTCGCCCCGGATACCGGAACGGCCGTGCACGTTCTTGTAGTAGTCCCAGGTCAGCGCCGCGCCGTAGTGTGCGTCTGCGCCGGCGGTCTCGGCGTTCTGCGGGGTGCCGTTGCCCCAGGTGTCGTCGGGGCCGGAGAACAGGGTGCCGGCTCCGGACGTGCCGCGGTTGAGGTTGTTGGTCTTGTGGTTGCCGCGGGTGGTGTCGGTCAGGGTGTATGACGGCGCGGTGCCCAGCGTCACCTGCCCGCTGTACATCGTGTTGCCCGTGCCCTCGTGGACCGCCTGCCACTCGTACAGCTTCGCACCGGTGGTGGCGTCGGTGACGACGTGCAGCTCGTTGGGGGTGCCGTCGTGCTGCAGACCGCCGACGACGGTCTCGTAGGCGAGCGTCGGTTCGCCCTGTGCCATCCAGACCACCTTGCGCGGGGCGCGGTCGGCGGCGGTGTCCTTCGAGCCCTCGGCGCGTGCGGCGGCTACGGCCTGGCGCTCGGCGGCGGCGGGGGCGACGTCGGCGCTGGTGTCGACGTTCTTCAGCGCGGCCGTTGACGCCTTGCTGACGGACTCGGTCCGTCCGGCCTTCGTCTCGGCGACCACCAGGTCGCCGCCGAGCACGGGCAGGCCCGCGTAGGTGCGCTCGTAGCGGGTGTGTGTGGTGCCGTCCCGGTCCTGGACGACATCGCGCACGACGAGCTTCTCCTGAGCACCGAGGCCGAGTTCGGCCGCGGTCGCCGCCTTGGTGGCGTTGGCCTCGCGGAGCAGCTCCGCCCGCTGGGCGGGGGAGAGCTGCGCGGGCAGTGCGCCGGGGTCGGCCCCGGAGGCGGACTGCTGCTTCGGGGCGATCGGCGCGGCGTCGGGGGCCGCGGCGGCGGAGCCGGACTGGACGCCGACGGCCAGGAGGGCTGCGACTGCGAGCAGAGCGCCGGTCGCGGACGCGCGACGGCTGGGCGTGGGTCTCACGCGAACTCCTTCTGCGAGGGGGGTCGAGGGCGGCTGGGTGGGCCGCCCGGCAGAGCTGAGGAGCATGCAGTGCGTGGATCGGTGGAAGCGTCGCAGGAGTGGACGTCTCCTGTCAGGAGCGCGTCAAGAGAATGGCCGGATTGCGTCCGTTGAGTGAAAGGCAGTGTTCGTTAAGCGGACGTTTCGCCAGGCGTTCCGCCGGCGTCGTCCGGTGGCTGTGTCAGGCGGAACCCGAGGGTGCCGCAGGGAAGCGGACTGAAGACATCCGATTCAGGGACGGCGGAGGGCAGAGGGTACGTGCCACCCGTCGGGCGGGCACCCGTACCTGGCTCGTTTCCTGCCGTGCGACCGTTCCGCCCCCTCGTCCGGTGCCGGTCCGCGGCGTCATACAGCACGACCGCCTCCGTCCGTGCCGGTGCCCCCGGCGAGGGCGGGAACCGTTCGGGGATTGTCTGAAAAGGCGTCAGCTGTACGGCCCAGCGGGATGCGCCGAGCGGTAGCGGCCGCTGGGTGGGTGCGTTCGCCGGGCGCGCGGTCGGCGAGCCGCCCGGTGGGCGCTTCGGCGGTCAGGACCGCCAGGGGCGGCCCCGTGCGGACGGGCTGCGGGCGGCGGTGTCAGGGGCGGGCGGAGGCGGCGCGCCGTACGGTCGCTCAGTCGGGCGTGGTCCCGGCGGGAGACGGACGGCGAATCCACCGGACGACCGGGTGGACCGGATGCGCGACCGCCGTCCGCCCGGAACACCGGTGACGCGGCAGGCCGTGCCCGGTCGACCCGGGGGAGGGGCGTTCCGTCCGGACCGTCGGAACGTCCCCTTCGTCGCCGGGCTGATCGCGACCCCCGTCGGCCCGTCGCCGACCTCGACGGTGCCGACGACCCGGTCGCGGCGGGTGGAGATCACCGACACCTCGTCGTCCGCGAAGTCGGTGACGTACACCCGCGAGCCGTCCGGGGTGACGGCGATCCCGTTGGGCTCCCGACCCACGGGCACGGTGTCCACGACCTCGTCCCGGTGGGTGTCGATGACGGACACGTCGCCGCTGACCGTGTTGGCGACGTACACGCGGCGGCCGTCGGGAAGCACGGTCACCCCCGCCGGCCCTTCGCCCACCGCGACGGTGGCGACGACCTCCTCCCGACGGGTGTCGACGACGGACACGTCGCCGGAGGTGAGGTTGGTGACGTACACGCGGGAACCGCTCGGAGCGACCGCCAGGGCGGTCGGCCCCTCCCCCACGGGCACGGTGCCGACGACCCGGTGGCGGTGGGTGCCGACGACCCACACCTCGTTCGAGCCGGCGCTCGCGACGTAGAGCCGGGAACCGTCCGGCAGGAACGCGAGACCCAGCGGGGCGTCGCCCACGTCGACGGTGTCGACGACCCTGTTGCGGCGGGTGTCGATGACGGAGACGTCGTCGGACGCGACGTTGGCGACGTAGGCGCGGCGGCCGTCGGGGGAGACGGCCACCCTGCTCGGCTCGTCGCCCACCGGCACCGTGTCCACGACTTCGCGGCGGCGGGTGTCGACCACGGACACCGTGTCCGCTCCGGAGTCGGTGACGTAGGCCCGTGAACCGTCCGGAGCGACCGCGACGCTGTCGGGCCCGCTGCCGACCGGGACCGTGTCCACGACGCCACCCGTGCGGGTGTCGATCACCGAGACCGAGTCGGAGTGGAGTTCGGCCACATAGGCGAGGGCTCGGTGGTGTGGCCCGCCATCCGGCCGGAGCGCACCGGCGCGCTCCGCCGGTGCCTCGTGGGCACCGGACGGCGGGGCGGGCACCACCAGTCCCGCAAGCACCACGGACACCAGTGCCGCACGCAGTCCGGAACCTGGCACGGGGACCTCCCACAGGAACTGCCGACGCCCCGTCAGGGGCGGGGCGGAGCCGGAACGGGTACACGGCTGCGGCGTCCGGAACCGGGTGGCCGGGTGAGCCCGGACCGGTCACCCGGACGCGGCCCGACGACCCATCCCGTGCTGCCGCGTGGCCGGCCCGCCGGCCTCTCCCGCGCGTCCGGTGCGTTCCGCCGTGACCGAGCCGCGATCACGCTATTCCCCGTCGGGAGCGCCCCCGCGGGGACACGCGCCGGGCTCGTCCCGTGGCGTGGGCGGAGTCCGCCGAACAGGCCATCAGGTCCCGTGGGGAGGCCCGAGCACACCCGCGCTCGGCAGCCTCCGCGAGGGGGCGCGCGGTATCAGGCGCGGACACCTATGACGGTCTTGCCGCGAGCGCCGCCTCGCTCCACCTTCTGCAGGGCCTCGGATGCCTCGTCGAGCGGGAAGACCGTCTCGACGATCGGCCGGAGCTGCGCGGACCCCACCAGGCCGGCGAGACGGGCCAGCTGCTCACCGTCCGGGCGCATGAAGAAGCTGCGGGCCTCGACGTTCCACTGGGCCTTCTTGGCCTCCGCGTCCGCGATGGGGACGATCGAGACGAGCGTGCCGCCGGCCTTGAGCACGCCGAACGACCGCTCCTGGGTCTCGCCGCCGATGGTGTCCAGGACGACGTCGATGTCGGAGACGACCTGGTCGAACTCCTCGGCCCGGTAGTCGATCACCCGGTCGGCGCCAAGCTCGCGGACCAGTTCCGCGCTGTCGGCGCCGGCGGTGGCCACGACCTCGGCACCGAGCTGCTTGGCGATCTGGACGGCGGCGGAGCCCACGCCGCCGGCTGCGCCGTGAACGAGCACGCGGGTCCCGGCCCGTACGTCGGCCTGCTCGGTCAGGGCCTGCAGCGCGGTGAGCGCGACGAGGGGCAGCGAAGCGGCCTCCTCGAAGCTCAGGGCGGACGGCTTGGCGGCGACCAGGGACTGGTCCACGGCCGCGTACTCGGCGAAGGCGCCGCCCACGCGGGGGTCGACGCGCGAGAAGACCTCGTCGCCCACCGCGAAGCGGGTGACCTCGGCGCCGACCTCGGTCACCACACCGGCGAGCTCGTTGCCGATGACCATCGGCCGGGTGGGGTCACCCGCGCTCAGGAAACCCTTGACGATCAGATGGTCCACCGGGTTGACGCCTGCCGCGCGGACCTCGATGAGCACGTCGCGGGGGCCGACGACGGGGACGGGTACATCGGTGACCCGCACGACGTCGCGGACCTGGCCGTACTGGTCGATGACTGCTGCCTTCATGGGAAGCTCCTTGATCAAGTCTGTACCGGGCCGCCGAGCAGCCTGGCTGTGTACGAGGGGCGGGGGTGGGGGTGTGCATGCGGCGCGGTGCGCGCGGCTGTGTACCGAGGTGGTGTGCGGTGGGATCAGGAGGCGGCGGCGGAGCTGCCGTCGGCCGCGGCCCTCTCCAGGGCTCCGAGCAGGACCTCGGGGCTCTGGGCGCCCTCGATCACCAAGGTGCCGTCGATGACGAAGGTGGGGACCGCCGTGACGCCGAGCGCGGCGGCTTCGGAAAGCTCGGCGCGGACTTCGCCGGCTCCCTCGGACGAGGTGAGGAATGCCAGCGCCGCGGCGCGGTCGAGGCCGGCCGCCTCGGCGAGGCCCGCGAGAGCCTCCCGGTCGCCGAGGTCGCCGCCATCGGTGAAGTAGTGCGCCAGCAGTCGCTCCTTCACCTCGGCCTGGCGTCCGTGCCGCCGCGCGAACCAGAGCAGCCGGTGCGCCTGCAAGGTGTTGGTGGCCAGGGCCTCGGTCATCCGGAACGTGATCCCTTCGGCGGCTGCGGCACTGGTCAGCGGGCCGAATATGGTCGCAGCGGGGCGACCGAACTTGCGCTCGTAGACGTTCGCGGAGGGCTCCGCCGTCTCGGAGGCCGCAGGGTCGAGCTGGAACGGCCGATAGACGACGTCGACGCCCGCCGCCCCCGGGAAGGCGGCCAGGGCCTTCTCGAAGCGGCGCTTGCCGATGTAGCACCACGGACACACCAGGTCCGAATAGATCTCGACCTTCACGACGCTCGCTCCTGACGTTTCTGCCTCACGGGTGGGCGCGGCTCCGCTTCGAGAATTACGGACCGCTCGTTCCATAACGCTAGCCCATTTTGGAACGGGCGGTCAAATACATGCGGCCCCGGCCGCCGCCCTTCGCTACCGTGGGGTTCATGGCGAGACCGCGCACGTTCGACGAAGAAGCGATCCTGGACCGGGCGATGATCCTGTTCTGGCGCAAGGGCTACGAGGCGACCGCGATGAGCGACCTCGTGGCGGAGCTCGGGCTGGGCCGCGGATCGATCTACGCCGCGTTCGGCGACAAGCACCAGCTGTTCGTCCGGGCCCTCGGCCGCTACCTGGACCGCCAGACCCGCCTGCTCGACACCGCGCTCGACGACCAGGGGCCCGCGCTCTCCCGACTGCGGGACGTCCTGGGCCGACTCCTCGCCGCCGACGCGGCTTCCGGCAGCGCCGGGTGCTTCAGCGTCAACAGCATCGCCGAACTGCTCCCGCACGACGAGGAGGTCGCGAAGCTGGCCCGGCACAACCTCCAGCACGCCGAGGATGCTTTCACGGCGCAGCTGGAGCGGGCCGCGCGGGACGGCGAGCTCGCTCCGGCCGTCAGCCCGCGGCAGGGCGCGCGGCTGCTGCTCGACCTGGTCCAGGGGCTGCAGATCATGCGCAAGGTCGATCCCGCTCCAGCCCGCTCCGAAGCCTGCCTGGACTCCGCCTTCGCCCTCCTGCGCCGGCCGTTGGACACCGCCTCGGCACCCGGCGGCGTCCCGGTCACGGCCTCGACGGTTCCGTAGCCCTCCCAGCGGTGTTGTCACGTCGTCGTCGGCACGACTCCGCAGGCGGGGTGGCCGCGGTCGGTGGCGATGATCGGCAGCGCGGTGCCGGCGGCGGTGCTGTGCGCCGTATCGACACCCTGGGACCCCCGTGCGTACGACGGGCACCGCCCGAGCTCCGTATCGTGATGACGGAGACGGTGCGGAGCGAGGAGCGGCACACCCGGGGAAGGCCGAGACAGGCCGCACGGAGATCGCTGCTGAACGCTGTCATCGGTCATCTGTCATCGCCAACGAAGTCGCGGATCCCGGACCGTCGTGCCGTCAGACCAGGCTCTCCCGCCATGCCCGGTGCAGTCCCGCGAAGCGGCCCGTGCCGTCGATGAGGGAGGACGGGCTGCCGTCCTCGACGATGCGGCCGTGCTCCATCACCAGGACCCGGTCGGCGATCTCCACCGTCGACAGGCGGTGGGCGATGACGATCGCCGTACGCCCGCGCAGCACCGTGTCCATGGCCCGCTGCACCGCGCGCTCGCCGGGGATGTCCAGCGAGCTGGTCGCCTCGTCCAGGATCAGCACCGCAGGGTCGGCCAGCAGCGCCCGGGCGAAGGCGACGAGCTGGCGCTGGCCCGCCGAGATCCGGCCACCGCGCTTGCGCACGTCGGTGTCGTAGCCCTCCGGCAGACCGCTGATGAAGTCGTGTGCGCCGATGTCCTTCGCGGCCTGCTCGATCTCCTCGCGCGTCGCGTCCGGCCGGCCGATGGCGATGTTCTCGGCGACCGTGCCGGAGAACAGGAACGCCTCCTGGGTCACCATCACGACCCCGCGCCGCAGTTCGGGCGCCGGCAGATCGCGCAGATCGGTCCCGTCGAGCAGGACCCGCCCGTCCGTCGGGTCGTAGAACCGAGCCAGCAACTTCGCCAGGGTGGACTTCCCCGCGCCGGTCGAACCGACGACGGCGACGGTCTGACCGGCGGGGATCGTCAGATCGAAGCGAGGCAGTACCTCTCCGCCGGTGCGGTAGGCGAAGCGGACGCCGTCGAAGACCACCCCGCGGCCGGGACCGGAGGCACCGGCTCGCTCCGGCAGCGCCACAGGACGGGCGGGCTCCGGCACGGAAGGCGTCTGGGCGAGCAGGCCCGCGATCTTCTGCAGCGACGCGGCAGCCGACTCGTACGAGTTGAGGAACATGCCGAGCCGGTCGATCGGGTCGTACAGCCGCCGCAGGTAGAGAACCGCGGCCGCCAGCACACCCAGCGCCAGCGTCCCCTCGGTCACCCGGTACGCGCCCCACAGCACGATGCCCGCCACCGCGGTGTTGGCCACCAGCCGGGAGCCCACCACGTAGCGGGCCATCTCCAGCAGCGAGTCCCCGTTGCTGCGTGCGTGCCGGTCGTTCAGCGCGCCGAAGCGCTCGTCGTTCGCCCGCTCCCGGCGGAAGGCGCGCACCGGCCGGATGCCGTTCATCGTCTCCGCGAACTTCACGATGACGGAGGCGATGGCGGTGGACCGCTCGGCGAACACCACCGCGGCGCGGCGCCGGTAGAGCCGCACCAGCAGGTAGAGCGGGACGAAGCTGAGCACGGCGAGACCGCCGATGCCGAGGTCGAGCCACAGCAGCATCGCCGAGATGTAGACGAACGACAGGACCACGGCGAGCAGTTCCTGCAGCCCCTCGCTGAGGAGTTCGCGGAGCGACTCGACGTCGGTCGTGGAACGGGAGATCAGCCGGCCCGAGGTGTAGCGCTCGTGGAAGTCCAGACTCAGCGCCTGGGCGTGCCGGAAGATCCGGCCGCGCAGATCCAGCAGGGCGTCCTGGTTGACCCCGGCCGACGCGCGGATGAAGGCGTACTGGAACACGCCCGACCCGATCGCGCACACCGCGTACCCGGTGCCGACCACGACCAGCGGACCATGGTCGCCGTCCCGCAGCGCGGGCACCCCCCTGTCGATGGCGAACGCGACGAGCAGCGGGCCGGCCTGCGCAGCGGCCTGCTGGAGCAGCAGCAGCACGGCGGCGACGACGACCCGGCCCCGGAGGGGAGCCAGCAGGGACCGCAGCAGTGCGCCGGTGGCGCCCTCGGGAGCGGGCAGCGCGTCCCGGTCGAAGGGGTCGCCGCCCGCGTCCGTGCCCTCGGGGCCGGCGCCTTCCCGGCCCGTGCCCTCCTCGTCCGGGACCGCCGCGTCAGGACCGCCCGAACCCGCGCCCCGGGAGGCCGCGTCCCGAGGGCCTGTGCCTTGCGCTTCCGGGCCCGATGCCCCTGGGCCCTTCGAAGCGGCGCCGGCCGTGGCGTCCCCGGCGTCCGGCTGTGGCGTCGTGGCCGTCGATGGGGTCATCGGTCTCGCTCCTCGGCATGAGTGCCCGACATCAGCCAGGCGTACTCGACGTTGTCCCGCAGCAGTTCGTGGTGGGTGCCGACGGCCGCGACCCGGCCCTCGGACAGCAGCGCCACCCGGTCGGCGAGCAGCACCGTGGACGGGCGGTGCGCCACGACCAGGGCGGTGGTGTGGTCGAGGACCCGGCGCAGCGCGGCCTCCACGAGTGCCTCCGTGTGCACGTCGAGTGCCGACAGCGGGTCGTCGAGCACGAGGAACCGCGGCTTCCCGACGACCGCCCTGGCGAGAGCGAGCCGCTGCCGCTGGCCACCCGAGAGGCTGAGGCCCTGCTCGCCGACCTGGGTTCCGGAGCCCTGCGGCAGCGTGTCCACGAATCCCGCCTGGGCCACGTCCAGCGCGCGCCGGACCTCCTCGTCACCGGCGTGCTCCGCGCCCATCCGCACGTTCTCCCCGACGCTCGCCGAGAAGAGGGTCGGTTCCTCGAACGCCATCGACACCAGGGTGCGCAGCTCCTCGCGCGGCATGGCGGCGATGTCCCGCCCGTCCAGCGTGATGCGCCCGGCGGTCACCTCGTACAGCCTGGGCACGAGAGCGGTCAGCGTCGTCTTGCCGCTGCCCGTGCCGCCGACGAGGGCCATGGTCTCACCGGGCCGGACGTGCAGTTCGATGTCCCTCAGCACCGGTTCCGCGTCCTCGGACGCGTCGGGGTAGCGGAAGCGGACGCCCTCGAACCGCAGGCCGCCCTCCTCGGAGGCGGCCCGCTCCGGTCTCCGCCGGGGTGCGGCGACGGACGGCGGACGTGCGGGCGGGGCGGTCCCGTACCGGCGCGCCTCCCCCCGCACGGTCTCCCGCTCCTCGTCCCGTTCCTCCTCGGCGTCCAGGACCTCGAAGTAGCGGTCCGTCGCCGTCGCCGCCTCCTGGCTCATGGCGAGCAGGAAGCCCATCGCGTCCACCGGCCAGCGCAGCGCGAGCGCCGTCGAGAGGAACGCGACGAGCGTGCCGGCCGACAGGGCGCCGTCCGCGACCTGCATCGTGCCGAGCACCAGCGTGGCGCCGATCGCCAGCTCCGGGACGGTCATGATGACGCCGAAGATTCCCGCCAGCAGCCGGGCCTTGACCAGCTCGGTCCCGCGCAGCCGCTGGGACAGCGCCCGGAAGGCCGCCGCCTGGCTGCGGTGGCGGCCGAAGCCTTTGATGATGCGGATGCCGAGGACGCTCTCCTCGACGACGGTCGTCAGATCGCCCACCTGGTCCTGTGCCGTCCGTGCCACCGACGAGTAGCGCGCCTCGAACCGGGCGATGACGAACACCAGCGGGGCGACCGGGGCCAGCAGCACCAGACCCAGCGTCCACTGCTGGGCCAGCAGGATGCCCGCGCCGACGACGATGGTCACGCCGTTGACGAGCAGGAACGTCAGCGGGAAGGCCAGGAACATCCGCACGAGCATCAGATCCGTCGTTCCGCGCGACAGCAGCTGCCCCGACGCCCACCGGTCGTGGAACGCCACGGGCAGCCGCTGGAGGTGCCGGAAGAGATCGGCCCGCATCGCCGCCTCCACCCCGGCCAGCGGACGGGCCACCAGCCAGCGGCGGAAGCCGAACAGCACCGCCTCCGCGACCCCGAGCAGCAGCAGGTAGAGCGCCCCGAGCCACACCCCGCCCACGTCCCGGCCGGCGACGGGTCCGTCCACCATCCACTTCAGGACGAGGGGGATCACGAGGCTCAGACAGGAGGCGACGACCGCGACGAACGCCGCCGTGAACAGCCGGGTTCTGACCGGGCGCACGTACGGCCACAGCCGCAGCAGGGAGCGGACGGTGGACCGGTCGGGCCGGGGCTCTTCAGCTGTGGTGGACATCAGGAGCGAGCCTACGGTTCACCACTGACAAGTCCCACCGAGTTTTTGCGCCGCGCGGTCGCGCGTCCCCGCCGCGACCCAGGCGCGGTGCTCGCCCGGGCGCCGCCGCCTGCCGTGCCGTCGGGACAGCCGTCCCTCCGCCGCGCCGGGCCGCCTGGTGCCGCGCCGCGGCAGCGGGCCGCTGTACGCCGCCGCCGGTCGCGCAACGGCGCAGGCCCGGCCCGTCGTCGCCCTGCAGCCCTGCCGGCCGCCGCCCGCCGGCCTCAGCCCCCGTCCCGCACCCGCAGCAGCAGCACCGACCGCGCGGGTACCGTGGTCCGTGCCCCGCCCCGGTGCACCGTGCCCGGAGCCGCGGACTGGTCCTCCAGCGAGGTGTCGACGACGAGTTCGTACTCCTCCGCCCACGGCGGCCCCGGCAGCCGGAAGGCCGTGGGACGGTCGGCGGCGTGCAGGACGATCAGGAAGCTGTCGTCGATGACCTGGGTGCCCCGGGCGTCCCGGCCCGGAATGTCCCGGCCGGACAGGAACAGCGCCAGGGTGGAGGAAGGGGCGTACCAGTCCTGCTCGGTCATCTCCGCGCCGTGCGTCGTGAACCAGGCCAGGTCCCGCAGTCCGTCGGGGGTCTGCGGCCGGCCGGAGAAGAACGCCCTGCGCCGCAGCACCGGATGTGCGCCGCGCAGCGCGAGCAGCCGGGAGGTCAGGGCCAGCAGTCCGTCCGGCCCCGGCCGGCCGAGCAGCGACCAGTCGAGCCAGCCGGTCTGGTTGTCCTGGCAGTAGGCGTTGTTGTTGCCGCCCTGTGTACGGCCCATCTCGTCGCCGGACACCAGCATCGGGACGCCCGTGGACAGCAGCAGGGTGGTGAGCAGATTGCGGATCTGCCGCCGGCGCAGGGCGTTGACGTCGGGGTCGTCCGTCTCGCCCTCGGCGCCGCAGTTCCAGGCGCGGTTGTCGTTCGTGCCGTCCCGGTTGCCCTCGCCGTTCGCCTCGTTGTGCTTGCGCTCGTAGCTGACCAGGTCGCGCAGGGTGAAGCCGTCGTGGGCGGTGACGAAGTTGACCGAGGCGTACGGCCGTCGGCCGCCCCAGGCGTACAGGTCGCTGGATCCGGACACCCGGTAGCCCAGGTCCCGCAGATCGGGCAGGGCGCCGCGCCAGAAGTCCCGCACCGCGTCCCGGTAGCGGTCGTTCCACTCCGTCCACAGCGGCGGGAACGCCCCGACCTGGTAGCCGCCGTTGCCGACGTCCCACGGTTCGGCGATCAGCTTCACCCGGCGCAGCACCGGGTCCTGTGCGATCACGGCAAGGAACGGGGACAGCATGTCGACGTCGTGCATCGAGCGGGCGAGGGCCGCCGCGAGGTCGAAGCGGAAGCCGTCGACACCCATCTCCGTGACCCAGTAGCGCAGTGAGTCGGTGATGAGCCGCAGCACCTGGGGCTGGACCACGTGCAGCGTGTTGCCGCAGCCGGTGTAGTCGGCGTAGTGGCGCGCGTTGTGCTGGAGCCGGTAGTAGCCGCGGTTGTCGATGCCCTTGAGGCTGAGAGTCGGACCCAGCTCGCCGGCCTCCGCGGTGTGGTTGTAGACGACGTCGAGGATGACCTCGATGCCCGCCTCGTGCAGGGCGCGCACCATCCGCTTGAACTCGCCGACCTGCTGTCCCGCGGTCCCGGAGGCGCTGTAGCCGGCGTGGGGAGCGAAGTAGCCGACCGAGTTGTAGCCCCAGTAGTTCCTCAGGCCCCGCCGCAGCAGATGGTCCTCGTGCGCGAACTGGTGCACCGGCAGCAACTCGACCGCCGTCACCCCGAGCCGTACGAGGTGGCCGACCGCCGCCGGGTGTGCGAGGCCCGCGTAGGTGCCCCGCAGTTCCGGCGGGACGCCGGGGTGCAGCTTGGTGAAACCGCGCACGTGCAGTTCGTAGATGACCGAGTCCGCCCACGGCGTCTTCGGCCGCCGGTCGTCGGCCCATTCGTCGTCCGGCGCGTCGTCGTGGACGACCACGCCCTTCGGGACGTACGGGGCCGAGTCCCGGTCGTCGCGCACGGTGTCCGCGACGTGCTGCTGCGGCCAGTCGCGGACGTGCCCGTACACCTCGGGCGGCAGCGCGTACTCGCCGTCGACCGCCCGGGCGTACGGGTCGAGCAGCAGCTTCGCCGGGTTCCAGCGCGCACCGGTCCACGGGTCCCAGCGGCCGTGGACCCGGAAGCCGTACCGCTGCCCCGGCCCGACGCCGGGCACGAAACCGTGCCAGATCTCGTGGGTGAGCTCGGTCAGCGGCAGCCGGACCTCCGCTCCGGACGCGTCGAAGAGGCAGAGATCCACGGCCTCGGCGCCACCCGCCCACAGGGCGAAGTTGGTGCCCGCGACACCGTCGGGACCGACCCGGTACCGCGCGCCCAGCGGGTTCGGCGCCCCCGGCCGGACCGGGGATCCGAAGCCGTCCGCCCCTCTCGGCCGTCCGTTCAGGGCCGGGCGCGGCCCCGCGGCGGGACGAGGCCGCTCACCTTCCCGTACCGCCTCCTGCTCGGCTGCGCTCGACACCTGTCGGCCTCCCGCGGCTCGTCGGGCCCGCGCGGCTCCCGCCCACGGCGTCCCGGCCGTGGCTCCCCGCGTGTGGGCCTCCCACCATTTCTGCCCGACGCCGCGCTGCTCCCAACATGACCCGCTGCGACGTTTCCCCAGGAGGGTGGCCGTCGTTGGGCGGGACGTGCTGTGTCTCTGCGACCCCACGAGGTGGACTCTGTGAGCAACGCGGTGAGGCGGACGAGGGCCACGCTGGCCGTCGCCGTGCTGTGGACGGGACTGCTGGCCGGGCTGACCGGCTGCACCGGCGGAGCCGGCAGTGCCGGAGCCGGTCCGGGCGCCGGCGGCGACAAACCCCGGGCGCAGGCGCCCGGCGACACCATCCGGATCACCCCGGCGGACGGGGCCGGCGCCGTGCCCGCGGACGGCCGGCTCGAAGTGACCCTGGCGAGCGGTCGGCTGGAGCGGGTCAAGGTCACCCAGATCGAGAGCGCGCAGCCCGCCGACGTCCCGGGCGCCGTGTCCCCGGACGGTCTGAGCTGGCGTCCGAAGCCGGGCACCCGGCTCGCGCTGGCGGCCAAGTACAGCGTCGACGCGGTGGCCCTGGACGCCCACGGCCGCCGTTCGGCACGGCACACGACCTTCACCACCGTGGTGCCCGACCACCGCTTCATCGGCTACTTCACCCCGGAGAACCGTTCCACGGTGGGCATTGGAATGATCGTTTCGTTCGACTTCAACCGCGGCATCAGGAACCGGGCGGCCGTCGAGCGGGCCATCCGCATCACCTCCGTACCGCCCGTCGAGGTCGTGGGCCACTGGTTCGACGCGGAGCGGCTCGACTTCCGCCCGCGCGAGTACTGGAAGCCGGGCACCAAGGTCACCGTCGACATGCGGCTGCGCGACGTCGAGGGCGCGTCAGGGGTGTACGGCATCCAGCGCAAGACCGTCCGCTTCACCGTGGGCAGGTCCCAGATCTCCCTGGTCGACGCTCGCGAGCGGACCATGGAGGTGCGTCGCGACGGCCGGTTGCTGACGACGCTGCCGGTCACCACCGGGGGCAGGAAGACCCGGACGTACAACGGCAGGATGGTCGTCAGCGAGATGCACGACGTCACCCGCATGAACGGTGCCACGGTCGGCTTCACCGACGACGACGGCAAGAGCGAGTACGACATCAAGGACGTGCCGCACGCGATGCGGCTCACCACGTCCGGCACCTTCCTGCACGGCAACTACTGGGCCGATCCGGCGGTCTTCGGCATGCGGAACGTCAGCCACGGCTGCATCGGGCTGCGCGACGAGAAGGGCGGCAGCCAGGACTCCCCGGCGGGCTGGTTCTTCGACCGGACGCTCATCGGGGACGTGGTGGAAGTGGTCAACTCCCCGGACCGGATGGTCGACCCGTGGAACGGGCTGAGCGGCTGGAACATGGGCTGGAAGGAGTGGAAGGCCGGCTCCGCCCTGCAGTGAGCCGCCCTCCCGCATGACCGGCACGTCCTCCGGGCAGATTTGCGACTGAACGGTGACATGTGCGAGAAGCCCCGGCGACCTGCGGTGTGGTTATCTAACGCAGTGCGCGCCGTTCGAGCGCGCGGGGGTGCGGGCCTCGGCGTGGCCAGGCCGTGCGAGGGGAGACGACTGATCGTGAACGGGCAGCCGATATCGGGGGCATCGGTCCGGCCGGGCCGGCAACGCGGACGCACCGCGCTGCCGGCCCTCGCCATGGGTGCGCTATTGCTGCTGGTGTCCGCCTGCGGCGGCGGCGACTCCGACCGCGCGGCCGGCGGCGACAAGGGCGCCGGGGACGGGGGCAAGGTCGGCACTTCGGCTTCCCAGGCGGTCGTCACCGTCGCGCCCAAGGACGGCGCGGAGTCGGTCGCCACGAGCGGCGCGCTCAAGGTGACCGCCGACAAGGGCAAGCTGACCGAGGTCGCCGTCAAGGACGACAAGGGCAATGCCGTCGAGGGGAAGATCGCCGCCGGCGGTGCGAGCTGGGAGCCGCTTCAGCACCTCGCCTCGGCCACCAAGTACAAGGTGCACGCGATCGCCGAGGACGCCGAGGGCCGTGAGTCCGCGAAGGACACGACCTTCACCACGCTCGTCCCCAAGAACACCTTCGTGGGCCACTACACCCCCGAGAACGGCGCCACTGTCGGCGTCGGGATGCCCGTCTCCATCAACTTCACCCGCGGCATCACCGACCCCGAGGCCGTGGAGAAGGCCATCAAGGTGACCGCCGAGCCGTCGGTGCCCATCGAGGGCCACTGGTTCGGCAACGACCGCCTGGACTTCCGTCCCGAGAAGTACTGGGCAGCGGGCACCAAGGTGACGGTCCGGCTCAACCTGGACGGCGTCGAGGGCCGCCCCGGTGTGTACGGCAAGCAGGCCAAGACGGTCTCCTTCACCGTCGGCCGCAGCCAGGTCTCCACGGTCGACGCCGGCGCCCACACGATGAAGGTCGTGCGCGACGGCAAGCTCCTCAAGACCATTCCGATCACCGCGGGTGCCCCGTCGACCACGACGTACAACGGCCAGATGGTCATCAGCGAGAAGTACAAGGTGACGCGGATGAACGGCGCCACCGTGGGCTTCGGTGGCGAGTACGACATCAAGGACGTGCCGCACGCGATGCGCCTGTCGACGTCCGGCACCTTCATGCACGGCAACTACTGGGCCTCTCGCGGCACCTTCGGCTCGGCGAACGTCAGCCACGGCTGCGTCGGTCTGCGCGATGTGCGCGGCGCCTACGACAGCGGTACGCCGGCGGCGTGGATGTACAACAACTCGATCATCGGCGACGTGGTGATCGTGAAGAACTCCAAGGACAAGCAGATCGCCCCCGACAACGGCCTGAACGGCTGGAACATGTCCTGGGCGGAGTGGACCGGGTAGTCCCCGACGAAACGGACGAGGGGCCCGGCGCTGTGACGGACGGCACCGGGCTCCCCGGCGTTAACGGGGGCTAACCTCCCCGTATGACAGTCACTCTCGAAGTCTCCGAAGGCGTCGGCACCATCCGCCTGGACCGCCCCCCGATGAACGCCCTGGACATCGCCACCCAGGACCGGCTGCGCGAACTGGCAGCCGAGGCGACCGACCGCGACGACGTCCGCGCCGTGATCCTCTACGGCGGGGAGAAGGTGTTCGCGGCAGGCGCGGACATCAAGGAGATGCAGGTGATGGACCACGCCGCGATGGTGAAGCGGTCGAAGGCCCTGCAGGACTCCTTCACCGCCGTCGCCCGCATCCCCAAGCCCGTCGTCGCGGCCGTGACCGGCTACGCCCTGGGGGGCGGCTGTGAGCTGGCGCTGTGTGCCGACTACCGGATCGCCGCCGACAACGCCCGGCTGGGCCAGCCGGAGATCCTGCTCGGTCTGATCCCGGGCGCGGGCGGCACCCAGCGGCTGGCCCGGCTGGTGGGCCCCTCCAAGGCCAAGGACCTCATCTTCACCGGCCGCCATGTGAAGGCGGACGAGGCGCTGGCCATCGGACTGGTCGACCGGGTCGTACCGGCCTCCGAGGTCCACGAGCAGGCGCACGCCTGGGCCGCGAAGCTGGCCCAGGGGCCGGCGCTGGCGCTCCGGGCGGCCAAGGAGTCCGTGGACGCCGGGCTCGAGACGGACATCGACACGGGCCTCGCGATCGAACGGAACTGGTTCGCGGGCCTGTTCGCGACCGAGGACCGGGAGCGGGGGATGCGGAGCTTCGTCGAGGAGGGCCCGGGCAAGGCCAAGTTCGTGTGAACTCGCTTCGCGGGGACAGGGATTGGGTACCGACGCCCGTCGCGTCAACTTGGTGAGTGCCTTAATCGAACCTTAAAAGAACCTTAAGGCCCCATCGGTCGCTGCTCTTGGCGATCACGCGTAAGCGGCGTGTCACCGCAGGTCAGTTGGGCTGCGGAGGTTCTCTCGATGCCATAGTCATATGCCAATCCGGCACCTCGGGGCCCTCTCTCCCGGGGTGCCGATTCCTCCGGAACGGTCACGGAAGGCTCTTCGGGCGGCCATGATGGGGGGCATGGCGGGGCTGGAGGGTGTGGAGCAACCACGGGCGCGCGGCAGTGCGACCGCCGCGCGGTGGGCGCCGGCCGTCGACGACGGGCGGGCGCTCGAGGCGGTCGAGCTGTTCGGCGACCCGACGGAGGGCGAGGTCGAGCTGCCCTCGCGCCCCCAGTCCGCCGCCACCGCGCGCCGGTTGACGCAGTGGGGGGTGCTCCATCAGTGGGCGCTCTCACCGCAGACCGCCGAGCACGCGATCCTGTTGGTCTCCGAACTCGTCGGAAACGCGGTGCGGCACACCGGGGCGCGGGTGTTCGGGCTCCGGATGCTGCGCCGGCGCGGCTGGATCCGCATCGAGGTACGCGACCCCTCGCGCGGTCTGCCCTGCCTGTTGCCGGTCCATGAACTCGACACCAGCGGCCGTGGGCTCTTCCTGGTCGACAAGCTGTCCGACCGGTGGGGTGTCGATCTGCTGCCGCGCGGCAAGACGACCTGGTTCGAGATGCGGGTCGCGGACCGCTGACACCGGAGCGGCCGCGCCGCCACCGAAGCGCGTTCGCCGCCGGCGTCGGGGCGCCCGCCTCGCCGGGGTCCGGACGCACGAAAGCCCCCTTCGCCGTCTCGGCGCCGAGGGGGCTTCGTGTGTGCGGGCGTGGACGGGGTGGGGTGTATCCACGTTGCCGCTCTTCTGGACGACCTGGCCCGGGTCAATGGGGGTCGTGGGAGCGACTATGGCAGACATCCGGCCATTCGCCAAAGCGGCAAATGTGGGCAAAGTTTACTAAATGCTGGCAATGTAATATTGAATCAAAGGTGAACTGAGTTACCTGCCTGGCAAATGATGAGTGGGTATCGATGCGAACGGGTGAATCTTCGAACATAGGATGGCCTGACGTGTGTCGGACCGTGGGCGTGAACCAGGCCCGTCGCTAGTTTTCGTCGGCATCGCACCCACTGCGCGGCCACGGATCGCCCGGGGTGCCGACCACGGAGCGAGCCGACTGATGCTGCATCTCACCAAGCGATCCCTGCCGCTCCTCGCGACCGCCCTGCTCGCGGCCCTCGGCGCCGGCTGCGGGGCTGCCGCGGAGAAGCAGGGGACAAGGACCCCGCCGCCGGTCCGGACGCAGGAGGCCGGTGTACCCCTGGGGCTCCCCGGCATGCCACCGCTCCTCGACCCCAGGGACGTCTACGCGGCAGACCGCCCCGGAAGGCTCTCGCCCGTCGTGCGGAACTTCCCGTCCCGGGTGTACGTGCCCAACACCAACTCCAACACCGTCTCGGTCATCGACCCGGCCACGTACAAGGTCGTCGAGACCATCCCGGTGGGCGTCCAGCCGCAGCACGTCGTCCCCTCGTGGGACCTGAAGACCCTGTGGGTGAACAACAACCGGGGTCACACCCTCACCCCCATCGACCCGGCCACCGGGATCGCGGGCCGGCCGGTGGACGTCCACGACCCGTACAACCTCTACTTCACGCCCAACGGCCGCTACGCCGTCGTCATGGCCTCCATGGACCGGGAGCTGGTCTTCCGGGACCCGCACACCATGCGCACGCTCAAGACGACACCCGTCACCTGCTACGGCGTCAACCACGCGGACTTCTCGGCGGACGGCCGGTACTTCATCGTCTCCTGCGAGTTCTCCGGCGAACTGCTCAAGGTCGACACGGAGAGCATGGAGGTGATCGGACAGCAGAAACTGCCGTTCGGCGGAGCCATGCCGCAGGACGTGAAGCTCTCGCCTGACGGCAGGACCTTCTACGTCGCCGACATGGTCGCCGACGGCATGTGGGTCCTCGACGGCGACCGGTTCACCACACCGAATCTGCTGCCCACCGGCAAGGGCTGCCACGGCCTGTACGTCAGCCGCGACTCCCGGGAGATGTACGTGACCAACCGCGGCGAGGGCTCCGTCTCCGTCTTCGACTTCGCGCAGGACCGGCTGACGAAGAAGTGGCGGCTGCCGAACGGGGGTTCCCCGGACATGGGCGGTGTCTCCGCGGACGGCAGGGTGCTGTGGCTGTCGGGGCGCTACCACTCCGAGGTGTACGCGATCGACACCACGACCGGCGAGCAACTCGCCCGCATCCCCGTCGGCAGCGGCCCCCACGGCCTGGCCGTCTACCCCCAGCCCGGCCGTTACTCCCTGGGACACACGGGCGTGTTCCGCTGACCGGCCGCGACGGCCCGCCGCCGGGCGCGACCACAGGCGGTGGCGCGGTGGCCGGTGGCCGCCCCGGCGAACCGGGCGGGCCCCGCCATCGCCGCGGCTACCCGGCCACGAGCAGGGCCTCCGAGCCCACCGGCCGGTAGCCCGCCTGCTGGAACGTCCGTACGCTGCGGGCGTTCCCGGGCGACTGCTGGGCCCACACGTGCGTACCCGGCACCAGATGGCGTGCCGCGACGGCGAGTTGCACCCCGAGCCCGGCACCGCGCGCCTCCGGGTCCACCTCGATCGCGGCCTCCCACCGCCCGGCCACTCCGCGGCCCAGGACGAGCACGCCGCCGTCCGCGGCCCACACCCGCACCTCGTCACGGAACTTCAGTGCCCGGGCCACCCGGGGATGGTCCGGGTCGGCGATCTCCCGCAGCTCCAGCCCGGGCTCGCCGCTCCGGGCGGCGGCGACCGTGAGCAGGTCGATGGTGTTCATCGAACGGCCGGTCCTCGCCATCAGCGTGGTCAGGAAGCCGGGATTCATGCTCGCGGCGAGCGGATCGCTCGCGGCCGCGGCCAGGGCGTCGCGCACCCACACCGGGTCCGCGTCCGTGAACACCACCGAGTGGGCGGTGAACGCCAGCACGCCGGCGTCCCGGGCGCTGGGCTGCGGCACCACCGTCGTGCCGCCGTCCGGCGGCGGGAACTCGCCCCGTGCCGCCGCTTCCAGAATCCGTGCCACCGCGTCGCTCATACCCTCATCGTCCCCGACGGCCCCCGGCGCCCGGACCGCCGCCCCCGCCGATAATCTGGCCTGCGTCAGTAATGCACCAAGAAGGGGTGGACCTGTGGCGGACATCGAGTCGGCACGCAAGGCCTTCGATCGATTCGACCTGAACGGCGACGGGCTGATCTCGGCCGCCGAGTACAAGAGCGCCATGGCGCAGCTGGGCGACTTCAACGTGACCGAGACGGTCGCCGAGGCGGTCATCAGGACCAAGGACGCCAACGGCGACGGCCTGCTGACCTTCGACGAGTTCTGGGCCGCGCTGAACCAGGCCTGACACCTCGTACGCCGCCCGACGGCGCCCCGCGCACGACAACGGCCCCCGGCGCGCGCCGGGGGCCGACGTGTCGGGACCCGGCGACGCGGATGCCGGGTCCGCACAGCGGCGAGAGACCGGCGGTACCGACGGGCGCGGCGAGGCGCGCGGGGTGGCGCGCCCTCAGCACTCGATGATGTTCACCGCGAGACCGCCGCGAGCGGTCTCCTTGTACTTGACGGACATGTCCGCACCGGTGTCCTTCATGGTCTTGATGACCTTGTCGAGGGAGACCTTGTGGCTGCCGTCGCCGCGCAGGGCCATCCGGGCGGCGGTGACGGCCTTCACCGCGGCCATGCCGTTGCGCTCGATGCACGGGATCTGGACGAGACCGCCCACTGGGTCGCAGGTCAGCCCCAGGTTGTGCTCCATGCCGATCTCGGCGGCGTTCTCCACCTGTTCCGGGGAGCCGCCCATCACCTCGGCGAGCGCGCCCGCCGCCATCGAGCAGGCCGAGCCGACCTCGCCCTGGCAGCCGACCTCGGCGCCCGAGATCGAGGCGTTCTCCTTGAAGAGCATGCCGATCGCGCCGGCCGCGAGGAGGAAGCGGATCACGCCCTCCTCGTCGGCTCCGGGCACGAAGTTCATGTAGTAGTGCAGGACCGCCGGGATGATGCCGGCCGCACCGTTCGTCGGGGCGGTCACGACCCGGCCGCCCGCCGCGTTCTCCTCGTTCACGGCCATCGCGTAGAGCGTGATCCACTCCATCGCGAGCGCCTGCGGGTCGCCCTCGGAGCGCAGCTTGCGCGCGGTGGTGGCGGCCCGCCGCCGGACCTTCAGCCCGCCGGGGAGGATGCCCTCGCGGGACATGCCGCGCGAGACGCAGGCCTGCATGACCCGCCAGATGTCCAGCAGTCCCTCGCGGATCTCGTCCTCGGACCGCCAGGCCTTCTCGTTCTCCAGCATCAGCGAGGAGATCGACAGCCCCGTCTCGTGGGAGAGCCGCAGCAGTTCGTCACCGGTCCGGAAGGGGTACTTCAGCACGGTGTCGTCCGGCACGATCGGGTTCTCGCCGGCCACCGCGTCCTCGTCGACGACGAAGCCGCCGCCGACCGAGTAGTAGGTCTTCTCCAGCAGCGTCCCGCCCTCGGCGCCGTACGCCCACAGGGTCATGCCGTTCGCGTGGTACGGGAGCGCCTTGCGGCGGTGCAGGACCAGGTCCTCGTCGAAGTCGAAGCCGATCTCGTGCACCCCGAGGAGCTTGATGCGCTGGTCGCTCTTGATCCGCTCGACCTCGTCGTCGGCGGTCTCGACGTCGACCGTCCGGGGCGAGTTGCCCTCCAGGCCCAGCAGGACGGCCTTCGGAGTGCCGTGGCCGTGGCCGGTGGCGCCGAGCGAGCCGTACAGCTCCGCGCGTATCGCCGTGGTCCGGGCCAGCAGGCCCTCGTTCTTGAGCCGGCGGGCGAACATGGCGGCCGCCCTCATCGGGCCGACCGTGTGGGAGCTGGACGGCCCGATGCCGATCGAGAACAGGTCGAAGACCGAGATGGCCACGGGGGTACTCCTTGTGGGATGGCTGTGCTTTCCCGGGGGACGCGGCCAGTGCGGCTCTGCCGCGGGCCGGACCCCCGGCCGGCGGGCCGGGGGAGGAAGGCGCGGGTGTGCGCCGGGTGCACGGTGCGGGGCACCGCACTCACCGTCCGGTGTGCGCGGTGCCCCGTCGGTCGTGCGAAGGTCTGTTTACAGACCAGGGTAAAGCGGGTGCTTCGCGGCGAGCGCCGAGACGCGGCCCCCGAGGGCGTCCGCATCGTACGAGGGCTTGAGCACCTCGGCGATGATGTCGGCGACCTCACGGAAGTCCTCGGCCTGGAAGCCGCGGGTGGCCAGCGCCGGCGTGCCGATCCGCAGACCCGAGGTGACCATCGGCGGGCGGGGGTCGTTCGGGATCGCGTTGCGGTTGACGGTGATGCCGACCTCGTGGAGCCGGTCCTCGGCCTGCTGGCCGTCCAGCTCCGAGTGCCGCAGGTCCACCAGGACCAGGTGCACGTCCGTGCCGCCGGACAGCACGGAGACACCCGCCTGCCTGACGTCGTCCTGCACCAGGCGCTCCGCGATGATCTTCGCGCCTTCCAGGGTGCGCTCCTGGCGCTCCTTGAACTCCTCCGAGGCCGCGACCTTGAAGGACACCGCCTTGGCGGCGATCACGTGCTCCAGCGGGCCGCCCTGCTGACCGGGGAAGACCGCGGAGTTGATCTTCTTGGCGAGTTCCGCCGTGGAGAGGATCACACCGCCGCGCGGGCCGCCCAGCGTCTTGTGGGTGGTGGTGGTCACGACGTGGGCGTGCGGCACCGGGTTCGGGTGCAGCCCGGCGGCGACCAGACCCGCGAAGTGGGCCATGTCGACCATCAGGTACGCGCCGACCTCGTCCGCGATCCGGCGGAAAGCGGCGAAGTCCAGCTGACGCGGGTAGGCCGACCAGCCGGCCACGATCAGCTTCGGCTTGGACTCCTTGGCGAGCCGCTCGACCTCGGCCATGTCGACCTGGCCGGTGGCGTCGTCCACGTGGTAGGCGACCACGTTGTAGAGCTTGCCGGAGAAGTTGATCTTCATGCCGTGGGTCAGGTGCCCGCCGTGCGCGAGGTTCAGGCCCATGATCGTGTCGCCCGGCTTCAGCAGGGCGAACATCGCCGCCGCGTTGGCCTGGGCGCCGGAGTGCGGCTGCACGTTCGCGTGCTCGGCGCCGAACAGCTCCTTGATGCGGTCGATGGCGATCTGCTCGACGACGTCGACGTGCTCACAGCCGCCGTAGTAGCGGCGGCCGGGGTAGCCCTCGGCGTACTTGTTGGTGAGGACGGAGCCCTGGGCCTCCATGACCGCGACCGGAGCGAAGTTCTCCGACGCGATCATTTCCAGGGTGGACTGCTGACGGTGGAGCTCGGCGTCGACGGCGGCGGCGACGTCCGGGTCGAGCTCGTGGAGAGGGGTGTTGAGAAGCGACATCACGCGATCCCTAGGGTCGAGTCCTGGTCAGCTGGCGAAATCGGTGTACTCGGCGGCGGAGAGCAGGTCCTCCGGCTCCTCCGCGACCCGCACCTTGAACAGCCAGCCACCCTCGAACGGGGCGGAGTTCACCAGCGACGGGTCGTCCACGACGTCCTGGTTGGCCTCGACGACCTCACCCGTCACCGGGGAGTACAGATCGCTGACCGACTTGGTCGACTCCAGCTCGCCGCAGGTCTCGCCCGCGGTCACCGTGTCACCGACCTCCGGGAGCTGGACGTACACGACGTCGCCGAGGGCGTTCGCCGCATGCTCCGTGATGCCGACCGTCGAGACGCCGTCCTCGGCGGCCGACAGCCACTCGTGCTCCTTGCTGTAGCGCAGCTGCTGGGGGTTGCTCATGACCTGAATTCTCCTGTACGCGGGGAAGTGCTGCTGATGGGGTATGCCGGAGGACTACTTCTGGCGCTTGTAGAAGGGGAGCGCCACGACCTCGTACGGCTCATGGGTACCGCGGATGTCCACGCCGACGCCCTCGGTGCCGGGCGTGGCGAGCGCGGCGTCCACGTAGGCGATGGCGAGCGGCTTGCCGAGGGTCGGCGACGGAGCGCCGGAGGTGACCTCGCCGACGACGTGGCCGCCGGCGACCACGGCCATCCCGGCCCGCGGCACCCGGCGGCCCTGGGCGACCAGGCCGACCAGCTTGCGCGGCGGGTTCGTGGCGGCACGCTCGGCGGCGGCCTCCAGGGCCTTGCGGCCGACGAAGTCGCCCTCCTTCTCGAACTTCACGACCCGGCCGAGACCGGCGTCGAAGGGGGTGAGCGACGTGGTCAGCTCGTGCCCGTACAGGGGCATGCCCGCCTCCAGGCGCAGCGTGTCACGGCAGGACAGGCCGCACGGCACGAGACCGACCGGGGCGCCGGCCTCGGTCAGCGCCCGCCACAGCGTCTCCGCGTGCCGCGGCTCGACGAACAGTTCGAAACCGTCCTCGCCGGTGTAGCCGGTACGGGCGATCAGCGCCGGGACGCCGGCGACGGTGCCGGGGAGGCCGGCGTAGTACTTCAGTCCGTCCAGGTCGGCATCGGTGAGCGACTTGAGGATGCCGGGCGACTCGGGGCCCTGTACGGCGATCAGCGCATATGCGTCCCGGTCGTCGCGTACAGCCGCGTCGAAGCCCTCGGCACGCTCCGTGAGGGCGTCGAGGACGATCTGCGCGTTGGAGGCGTTGGCGACGACCATGTACTCCGTGTCGCCGAGGCGGTACACGATCAGGTCGTCGAGGATGCCGCCGTCCTCCCGGCAGATCATCGTGTAGCGGGCGCGGCCGGTGGCGACGCCGCCGATGTTGCCGACCAGCGCGTAGTCCAGCAGGGCGGCGGCCTGCGGCCCGGTCACGGTGATCTCGCCCATGTGGGAGAGGTCGAAGAGACCGGCCTTCGAACGGACGGCGTTGTGCTCGTCGCGCTCACTCGCGTACCGCAGCGGCATGTCCCAGCCGGCGAAATCGGTCATGGTCGCGCCCAGCGAGCGATGCAGGGCATCGAGGGCGGTGAGACGGGGGGCGTTGCTCATGGATGGGGCTCCCAGGGCATGACTGGCGAGGACGATCCTCCCCATCTGTCATCGAAACCTGAGAGGTTCGTCACGACCACACGTAGCGGACGTACGCGAAGGGCGTGACTTGCACCTTGGGTGGAACCGCAGGACTGCGGATCGCTTTTCAGATCTGCCTCGTCGCGCGCGGTACGGGGCCTGAGAGATTCAAGGGAGGGACTTGCTCCTTCGGCGCCCGGCCCACACAGTGGCCAGGACTCTCCCGCGCGGATTCAAGCGGCCGGTATGCAGTTTGCGCGGACATCATTGCACGGGCGCCCTCGTCGGCAAATCACTTGTCGGTCATTACCTTTTCTTTAAGCTTCTTGGGCAGGGTCTCGGAGACCCGACAGGGGGAGAGTGAGCTGATGACGTTGCAGCAGTCCGGCGCCTATCCGGCGACCGCAGGGGTGCCCGCCCGGCCCCGAGTCCCCGCGCGAGCCGCCGGGACCACCCGGCGCGGCCTGCCGATCGGCCTCACCACGGCCCAGCCCGTCGTGCGTGACCTGCGGGAACGCGAGGGGCGCGGCCCGCGTGCCCTGGTGTTCCGCCGCGGCGACGTGGTCGTGATCTCCGGGCTGCCCGGCAGCGGCAAGTCCACGCTCATCCGGCGGGCGGCCGACGGCGGCGGGATCGACTCCCAGGACGTCCGGGACCGCTGGGACCGGCGGATGCCCGGTGCCCTGCCGTACGCCGTCTACCGCCCGCTCGTCCGGCTCGCGCACTACGCGGGGCTGCGGCGGGCGCTGCGCTCCGGCGAGAGCGTGATCGTGCACGACTGCGGCACGCAGTCGTGGGTCCGGCGCTGGCTGGCCCGCGAGGCCCGCAGACGGGGGCGCGACCTCCATCTGCTGCTGCTGGACGTCACCCCCGAGACCGCCCGTGCGGGCCAGCGGGAGCGCGGCCGCGGCGTCTCCGGCTACGCCTTCACCCGCCACCGCCGAGCGGTCTCCCGCCTCCTCCGCGTGGCCGAACGCGGCCACCTCCCCGCGGGCTGCGCCTCCGCGACCCTCCTCGACCGCGCGGCGGCCTCCGCGCTCACCCGGATCGGCTTCACCGACGGGTCCTGAGGGCGGACGCGGGACCGAGGCGGGGGCGGGGCCGGCTCGCCGGCCCCGGACGGACCGGAACGGCCGGCTTCGGGGCGGTCCGCGACGACGGGGGCCGGGGCCCCGGGCCGGCCGCAGCGGGGCGTTCGACGGTGCGCCGGGGCGCCGGGCCCGTGCGCCCGCGCTCCGCCCCACCCCGCCCGCTACCCTGCTGTCGGAGGACATCGTGGCCGGCCCGTAGGGGCCGGCGGGGGAAGCAGGGATCACAGTGGACACGACATGGCCCGCCAATGAGCTCGAAGAGGTGCTGGCCGCTTCGGTCGGGAACCCCTCGGCCGGGGGGCGGATCGTGGAGGTGCTCGGGCGGAGCGCCGTGTGGGTGCCGCTGCCCAAGGGCGGCGGGCCCGACAGCGCCGACCTCGACCTGCCGACGATCGGCATCGACGGCGCCCCGTACGTCCCAGTCTTCAGCTCCCAGGAGCAGTTCCGCCTCGGCGCGGGCGACCACATGTCCGGCACCGTCGCACCCGCGGTCGAGTTCGCCCGGGGCCTGCCCCCGCAGCTCGGCATCGCCGTGAACCCGGGCGGCGCCGTCGGCGTACCACTGCCCCCGCCCGCCGTCGCCGAGCTGTGCCGCGCGGGCCGCACGCCGCTCGGGGACGCCTCCCATGCCGGCGCGGCGAGCGGCGGCCGGGTCCGGCTCTTCGAGCCCGACTGGCAGGAGGAGCCGGTCGACTTCCTCGCCGCCGCGGCCGGCGAGTTCGAGTCGACCCGCGTCGTCCAGACCGCCCGCCGGATCCTGGCCAGCATCGAGGGCGGCCCGCCGGTCCTGTTCGTCGGCGTCCAGCTCTCCGCCTTCGAGGGGTCCGACCGGACCGCCCCCATGGACGCGCTCGGCCGTGCGCTCGGCCGGGTCGCCGTGCAGTGGCCGGTCAACCTGGTCCTGCTGGACATCGCCCAGGACCCCGTGGGCGACTGGATGCTGACCCGGGTCCGGCCCTTCTACACCCGCCAGTACGCGTAGCCGTCAAGTTGGTGTCGGTACGGCCGCTTAAGCTGGTTTGATGACGTGGTCGCCGCACTCGCGTGCCCAGGGCGGCCCGAGGGAACGGCGGATCGAAGAGGGGCGGGACCCAGAGTGAGTGCGTCAGGCACCGCGGCGGCCGGGCAGGTCGAGCACATGCTGCGCCAGGTGACGCCCGGGCGCTACGACGCGTACGAGGCGCTGCTGCAGGCACTCGCCGACGGCCGGGTGTGGATGCTCCTCTGGCACGGCCAGGCCGGATCCCCCGACGCCCAGTACGGGAACATGGAGGTGGACGGCCTCGGATACGCGCCCTGCGTCACCTCCGCCCAGGAGCTCTCCGCCTCCGGCTGGACCAGGGCCCACGAGATGGTCGCCGGCGCCGACATCGCCCGCGCCCTCTACCCCGACCGCTGGGGCATCTGGCTCAACCCGCACGCGCCGGGCGGCGGCGTCGGCGTTCCCTGGCCCGATCTGCGCCGGATCGCCACCGGCCTCGACCGGATGCCCGCCGGTCCGCTGCGCCTGACGGAACCGGCCATCGAGATCCCCCAGTTCTACGCGCTGCTCACGCAGAACGCGCACCGCACCCCTGCCGTCCGCTCCCTGCGCAGGGCCTGGGTGCAGCCGTCGCTCGGCGCCCCCTACCTCGCCGTCGGCCTGGACCTCTACGACACGGGCCAGCAGTCCGTGGAGTCGGTGCGCGCCATGATGCAGCAGTCGATCGCCGCCGTTCCGGACGGCCTTCCGGTGTCGACCGTCGCCATGTCGGACGAGTACGACCCGGTCGCCATGTGGCTCCGGGCCAACACCCGCCCGTTCTACGACCGGGAGGCCCACGCCGGTCCTCCCCGGCCGGCCGGCTACGGATACCCTCCCGCCCAGTTCCCCCGCTGAGGGCCCGCCGGGGCCGCGCCGCCCCGGCCAACCGGGCCGTGTGTCCGGGAAGTTAACGGGACGAGGGCTGATGTCCGGGATCGGACCGGTTTGGCGAGTGTCCGGGTCTCGACTGTGCATCACCGCTATGCGGACTGTTCTCCCGTTCGGGACTCGTCTGTAGTGTTCGGCCGGTCAAGACCTCCTCCACAGGCGGATTCCAGGGGTGGACCATGCCAATATTCAAGTCCAGAGCCGTGAGAGTGATCACCGCGGCCGTCGCGGTCGGCCTCGTCGCCACCGGCTGTGCGAGTGAGCGCGGCAAGGACGGCGACAAGGGCGGCGACAAGGACACCTTCGTCTTCGGTGCCCCGGGAGACCCGGGCTCCCTGGACCCGGCCCTCGCGAGCGACGGCGAGACCTTCCGCGTCACCCGTCAGGCGTTCGAGGCGCTGCTCGAGCACAAGTCCGGTGGCAGTGAACTCGTCGGTGGTCTC
Source organism: Streptomyces sp. HNM0645 (assembly GCF_030056615.1). Lineage (NCBI taxonomy): Bacteria > Bacillati > Actinomycetota > Actinomycetes > Kitasatosporales > Streptomycetaceae > Streptomyces > Streptomyces sp. HNM0645. The sequence goes on from NZ_JASHLT010000015.1 coordinate 58,893, forward strand.
GCCGAGAAGTGGTCCAGCAACCCGGAGGGCACGGTCTGGACGTTCAACCTGCGCAAGGGCGTCAAGTTCCACGACGGCGAGGCGTTCAACGCCGCCGCGGTGTGCGCCAACTACGACCACTGGTACAACTGGACGGGCACGTACCAGTTGGACGCCGTGTCGTACTACTGGCGGAAGATCATGGGCGGGTTCGCGAAGAACGAGGACCCCGAGGCTCCGAAGGCGAACTACAAGTCCTGCACCGCGAAGGACGACAGCACGGCGGTCATCGAGGTCAATGAGCCCTCGGCCAACCTGCCCGGTGGCTTCTCCCTCCAGGCCCTCGCGATCCACTCCCCGAAGGCGCTCGAGGAGTACAAGAAGCAGCAGGCGACCTCCAAGGGTGACGCCATCACCTACCCCAAGTACAGCCAGGAGGCCGGCACGGTCGCCGGAACCGGCCCGTACAGGATCACGAAGTGGAACAAGGGCAACAAGGAAGTCTCCCTCGAGCGCTTCGACGACTACTGGGGTGACAAGGCCAAGGTGAAGAACCTGGTCTTCCGTACGATCGACACCGAGGACGGCCGGCGTCAGGCGCTGCAGGCCGGTGACATCGACGGCTACGACCTGGTCGCGCCCGCCGACATCAAGACCCTCGAGAGCGCCGGTTTCACGGTGCCGACCCGTGACGTCTTCAACCTCTTCTACCTCGGCATGACCCAGGAGAAGAACCCGGCGCTGAAGAAGCCCGAGGTGCGGCAGGCGATCGCGCACGCCATCGACCGGGAGAACATCGTCAAGACCCAGCTCCCCGAGGGCGGCAAGGTCGCGACCCAGTTCATGCCGGACACGGTCGCCGGCTTCTCGGAGAACGTGAAGAAGTACCCCTTCGACACGGCGAAGGCCAAGTCGCTGCTGGCCGGCGCCAAGGAGGAGAAGCTCTCGGTCGAGTTCTGCTACCCGACCGAGGTCACCCGCCCGTACATGCCTGCTCCGCAGGACATCTTCGAGCTGATGAAGGCCGACCTGGGGAAGGCCGGCATCAACGTCACCCCGAAGCCGATGAAGTGGGCCCCGGACTACCTGGACGCCACCGAGGCCGGTTCCTGCGACCTGCACATGCTGGGCTGGACCGGTGACTTCAACGATGGTTTCAACTTCATCGGGACCTGGTTCGCGAAGAAGGACAAGCAGTGGGGCTTCGACGACGCGAAGGTCTTCGACTCCGTGAACGCCGCGTCGAAGGAGGCGGACCCCGCCAAGCGCGTGGACGCGTACAAGAAGGCCAATGAGACGATCATGGAGTACCTGCCGGGGCTCCCGATCTCGTCCTCGCCGCCGGCCATCGCCTTCGGCAAGAACGTCAACCCGCCGAACGTCTCCCCGCTGACGCAGGAGAACTTCGCCGAGGTCTCGTTCAAGTAGCACACCGCATGGGGTCCGCCCGGCCACGGAACACACGTGGCCGGGCGGACCCGCATCCCATTCCCGTACCACTCGTACAACACACGCAAGAAAGGGGCATGCGGGGTGTTGCGACTCGTCGTACGACGACTGCTACAGCTGGTACCCACCCTGCTCGGCCTGTCGGTTCTGCTCTTCATCTGGCTGAACCGGCTGCCCGGCGGACCCGCCTCAGCGATCCTGGGCGAGCGGGCGACCGAAGCCGAAGTGGCACGCATCAACCGGGCGCTCGGACTCGACCAGCCGCTCTACGTCCAGTACGGACGCTTCCTCAAGCGCATCTTCGAACTCGACCTCGGCACCTCGACACAGACGGGGCAGCCGGTGTGGGACGAGTTCGTCCTCCGCTTCCCGGCGACGGTCGAACTCGGCGTCGCCGCCATGCTGATCGCCGTGGCGGTCGGCATTCCGCTCGGCTACCTGGCCGCCCGCAAGCGCGGCGGCTGGCTCGACGTGGCATCCGTCTCCGGATCGCTCGTAGGTATCTGCATCCCGGTCTTCTTCCTCGCCCTGATCCTCAAGGGCATCTTCGCCGTCAATCTCGGTCTCTTCCCGAGCTACGGCCGGATGGCAACGGGCCTCGACGCGACCAGCGTGACCGGCTTCGCCGTCCTCGACGGCGTCCTCACCGGGGAGTTCGACGCCTCATGGGACGCGATCATGCACCTGGTGCTGCCCGCGCTCGCCCTCTCCTCCATCCCGCTCGCCGTCATCGTGCGCATGACCCGCGCCAGCGTGCTGGAGGTCCTCGGCGAGGACTACGTCCGCACGGCCGAGTCCAAGGGCCTGGAGCGGAAGACCGTCCGCGGCCGCCACATCCTGCGCAACGCGCTGCTGCCCGTGGTCACCACGGTCGGTCTGCTCACCGGAAGCCTGCTGTCGGGCGCCGTGCTCACGGAGTCGGTGTTCTCCTTCGGCGGCATCGGCTCCTTCATCCGGAACGCGATCGACGCCCGTGACTACCCGGTGCTCGTGGGCTTCATCATGTTCATCGCGATGGTGTACGTCCTGATCAACCTGCTGGTGGACCTGGCGTACAGCGTCATCGATCCGAGGGTGCGGGTGCACTGATGAGCCTGGCTGCTACCAAGACATCGAAGATCGACCGGCTCGCGGAACTCACCGCGAAGACCGAGACGTCGAGCGGCGCCAGCCTCTGGCGGGAGGCCTTCCGCCGGCTGCGCTCCAGCAAGATGGCGATCATCGGCGCGATCGTCATCGCCGTGTTCGTCGTGGTCGCGGTCGTGGGTCCGTGGTTCGCCCCGTACACCCCGACGGCCCAGACCTGGCGCGGTGAGGTCTTCCCCAACCAGGGCAGGTTCGTCGGCGCTCGCGGCGAGAACTGGCTCGGCCTGGACCACCTGGGCCGCGACCTGTTCTCCCGCATGCTCGTGGGCTCCCGGCAGACCCTGCTGGTCGGCGTGGTCTCGATGCTCATCGGCCTGACCGTCGGCGCCCTCGTAGGCGCGCTGTCAGGGGCCGCGGCGACGCTCGGAGGCCGCGCGGGACAGCGCCTCGACGACGTCATCATGCGTGTCACCGACATCATGCTGGCGATGCCTTCGCTGCTGCTCGCCGTGTCCGTCGCCGCCGTGATGGGACAGTCGCTGACCACGGTGATGATCGCCGTCGGTGTGGTGCAGATCCCCATCTTCGCCCGGCTGCTGCGCGGTTCGATGCTCGCCCAGGGAGGCAAGGACTACGTGCTGGCCGCGCGGTCCCTCGGCATCCGCAAGCGGCGCATCGTGCTCACCCAGATCATGCCCAACTCGCTGAGCCCGGTGATCGTCCAGGCGACCCTGAGCCTCGCCACCGCCATCATCGAGGCCGCGGCGCTGTCGTACCTGGGCCTCGGCAACCCCGACCCGGCCGTTCCGGAGTGGGGTGTGATGCTCTCGCAGGCGCAGCGCTTCTTCGACAACGCTCCGATGATGTCGATGTACCCGGCGGTCGCCATCATCATCACCGCCCTCGGCTTCACCCTGCTCGGCGAGGCCATGCGCGAAGCCCTCGACCCGAAGCTGCGAGGTTGATGTCATGCCACTGCTCGATGTGGACGAACTCACCGTCACCTTCGGCGGACGCGACCGCAGGGACGTCCAGGCCGTCAACGGGGTCTCCTTCTCCGTGGACGAGGGGCAGGTCGTCGGACTCGTCGGCGAGTCGGGCTGCGGAAAGTCCGTCACCTCGCTCGCCCTGATGGGCCTCCTCCCGCGCAAGGGCGTGACTCTCGGCGGGCGGGCCGACTTCGACGGCGCCGACCTGCTGACGATGAGCCCCGGCAGGATCCGGGACCTGCGCGGCAGCAAGCTTGCGATGATCTTCCAGGACCCGCTGTCCTCCCTGAACCCGGTCATCCCGATCGGCGTCCAGGTGACCGAGATCCTCCGGCGCCACCGCGGCATGAAGGGCGAGGCCGCCCGCAAGGAGGCCGCGCACCTGCTGGACCGCGTCGGCATCCCCGACCCGGACCGGCGGCTGAAGGAGTACCCGCACCAGCTCTCCGGCGGTATGCGGCAGCGCGCGCTGATCGCCATGGCGGTGGCGTGCGCGCCCCGGCTGCTCATCGCCGACGAGCCCACCACCGCGCTCGACGTCACCATCCAGGCGCAGATCCTCGAACTGCTCAAGGAACTCGTCGACCAGGAGGGCACCGCCCTGCTGATGATCACCCATGACCTGGGTGTCGTCGCCGGGCTCTGCGACCAGGTGAACGTGCTGTACGCGGGCAAGGTCGTCGAATCCTCGGGGCGGCGGGAGCTGTTCGCGCACCCGACGCATCCGTACACCCACGGGCTGCTCGGTTCCATCCCGCGGCTCGACGCCCCGCGCGGCGAGCCGCTGAACCCCATCCGCGGGTCCATCAACGACCAGATCGCCTGGGCCGACGGCTGCGCCTTCGCGCCCCGCTGCGACCGCTACGAGATGGGCTGCCTGACCGGCACGCCCCAACTGACCGAACCCCGCGAGGCCGGACACGAGGCCCGCTGCGTCAACCCGGTCCTGGCCACGACGGAGGTCCCGGCATGAGCCTGCTCGAACTCGACGGAGTGAAGGTCCACTTCCCCGTCAAGAAGGGCATCCTCTTCGACCGCACGGTCGGGCACGTCTACGCCGTGGACGGCATCTCGCTGTCCGTCGAAGCCGGCCAGACGTACGGGCTCGTCGGCGAGTCCGGCTGCGGCAAGACCACGCTCGGGCGCGCGGTGCTGCGGCTCGTCGACGTCACGGACGGCAAGGTCGTCCTCGACGGCACGGACGTGGCGAAGCTGTCCGAGAAGCAGCTGCGCGGCTTCCGCCGCCGGCTCCAGATGGTGTTCCAGGACCCGCTGGGCAGCCTCAACCCCCGGCAGAACATCGAGTCGATCCTGTCGGAGGGCATGGCCGCGCACGGCATCGGCGCGAACGACAAGGAGCGCCGGGAGAAGATCAAGGAGATCCTGGCCAGGGTCGGTCTCCCGGGCAACGCCCTCTCCCGCTACCCGCACGAGTTCTCCGGCGGCCAGCGCCAGCGGATCGGCATCGCACGGGCCCTCGTCCTGGAGCCGGACGTGATCATCTGCGACGAGCCGGTCTCGGCACTGGACGTCTCCATCCAGGCACAGGTCATCAACCTGCTGGAGGAGCTCCAGGAGTCGATGGGCCTGACGTATCTCGTCATCGCCCACGACCTCGCCGTCGTCCGGCACATCTCCGACGTCATCGGGGTCATGTACCTCGGTTCACTGGTGGAGGAGGCCCCGAGCGACGCGCTGTACGAGGAGCCGAAGCACCCGTACACCAGGGCGCTGATGTCGGCGGTGCCGGTGCCGGACCCGGAGGTCGAGGACCGCCGCGAGCGCATTCTGCTGCTGGGGGACCTGCCGTCCCCCGCGAACCCGCCCGCGGGCTGCCGCTTCCACACGCGCTGCCCGTGGAAGCAGGACACGCTGTGCGCCACCGAGCGGCCCGAGCTCAAGGACCTCGGGGGCGGCCACAAGGTGGCGTGCCACTTCGCGGCCGAGATCGCGGCGGGCGAGATCGCCCGAACCTCGGGCGAGGTCGTCCCGGCGGTCCGTGAGGGCGTCGAGGACGTCGACCCGGAGGGCGTCGCCACCTCGGGGTCGGTGGCCGAGGCCCATGACGACGCGGCCGACGCGGCGCACACGGCCGAGGCAGGCGAGATCGCCGTGCCTTCGCCGCGTGGCGAGAACGCAGACGCCGTCGCCGACGCCGCGGAGGCGTCCGGGGCGGCCGAGGTTCCCGAGGCGCCCGCCGGTGCGGCCGACGCCGATGCCGCCGAGGCGTCCGACGGCGGGCCCGGCAAGCTCGACAAGGACGGGCCCGTCAAGCTCGACAAGGCGGACGAGGCTTCCGAAGGGAAGGCCTCGGAGGCTCCCGCGGGCAAGTAGCGGCACGTCCACCGGGGCGCGGGCCGTCGGCCCGCGCCCCGGTTCCGTTTCTCGGGGTGCCCGGGCCGGCGCCCGTCCGGGCGTCCGCTCGGAGGCGGGCACAATTGGGCGGTGCTCCAGGAACTGTTCACCCCCTCCGTCCAACACGCCCTCGACCTCGCCGGCATCTTCGTCTTCGCCATCTCCGGCGCCCTGCTCGCCGTGCGGAAGAACTTCGACGTCTTCGGCATCGCGGTGCTCGCCGAGGTCACCGCACTGGGCGGCGGGCTGTTCCGCGATCTCGTCATCGGCGCCGTTCCCCCCGCCGCGTTCACGGACCTCGGGTACTTCTTGATGCCGCTCGTGGCGGCGGTGCTGGTCTTCTTCCTCCACCCCGAGGTCGAGCGGATCCAGGGCTCGGTCAACGTCTTCGACGCCGCCGGGCTGGGCCTGTTCGCCGTCACCGGCACGACCAAGGCGTACGAGTACGGCCTCGGCCTGACCGCCTCCGCGACGCTCGGGCTCGCGACGGCGGTCGGCGGCGGTGTACTGCGTGACGTCCTCGCGAACGAGGTGCCGTCGCTGCTGCGCTGGGACCGCGATCTGTACGCCGTTCCCGCGATCGTGGGCGCCACGATGGTCGTCCTCTTCATCCGCTTCGAGATGCTCAACGGGCTGACCAGCGGGCTTGCCGTCGTGACGGCCTTCCTCATGCGCCTGCTGGCGATGCGGTTCCACTGGCGGGCGCCGCGAGCCTGGAACCGTAGGTCGAGTGCGACCGAGCCCGGGAACGAGGGTTTCGGCAAAGCTACCGCTTAGTAGTTATCTGTTGTACGGTTCGGGCATGGCACAGGTGGCACAGGCAACCATCGGTGACAGCGAGTTCGACCGCGACACCGCTGTCACCCTCCGGGACTCCGGCGTACCCGGCGTCTACGACGCGGAGATCTCCGAGGGCTGGATGATCATCACCGCCGTCAACGGCGGCTATCTGCTGGCGCTGCTCGGGCGCGCCCTCGGGGAGGCCCTCCCGCACCCCGACCCGTTCACGGTCTCGGCGCACTACCTCAGCCCCTCCGCGCCCGGACCTGCGGTGATCCGCACCGAGACGATCCGCACCGGACGCACGCTCTCCACCGGCCAGGCCTCCCTCCTCCAGTACGCGGAGGACGGTACCGAGGTCGAGCGCATCCGCGTGCTCGCCACCTACGGCGACCTGGACGCACTGCCCGGCGACGTCCGGACGACCGCCCAGCCTCCGGCCATCCCGGCCTACCAGGACTGCCTCGGCCCGAGCGACGGTCCGGCGCCCGCCATCCCGGGCTCCTCGGCCATCACCGAGCGGCTGACCATCAAGCTCGACCCCGCCACCGTCGGTTGGGCGGTCGGGGCACCCTCGGGCAGAGGGGAGATGCGGGGCTGGTTCGGACTCGCCGACGGTCGCGACGCCGACCCGCTCTCGCTGCTGCTCACGGTCGACGCGCTCCCGCCGACCTCGTTCGAGCTGGGCCTCAAGGGCTGGACGCCGACCGTCGAGCTCACCACCCACATCCGCTGCCGCCCGGCACCGGGGCCGCTCCGCGTCTCCATCACCACCCGCAACCTCGCGGGCGGTTTCCTGGAGGAGGACGCCGAGGTCTGGGACAGCGCGGACCGGCTGGTCGCCCAGTCCCGCCAGCTGGCGAAGGCACCGCTCTCGCACGGCTGATCCGCCGTTCGCCGGCCGGGGCCGGCCGGGTGGCCTCCTGCCGTCCCCGCCGTCCCCGCCGTCCCCGCCGTCCCCGCCGTCCCCGCCGCCCCCGCCGTCCCCGCCGTCCCCGCCGTCCCCGCCGTCCCCGACCACGGCCGTCGTCCTCGTCCGGCTCCCGCCGTTCTCGATCACGGCCGTCGTCCTCGTCCGGCTCCCGCCGTCCCGCCCCGCCCCGCTGCCGTCGTCCTCGGCCGCAGGTGCGCGGTCGAGGGGCCGCCTCCCGCACCCGGGCGGGTGGCCGGGGAGTGTCGGTGCTCCGGGACGGCTCCGCGGGCATGGGACGCTCGCCCACGCCGGGGCGTGGTGCGTGACCGGACGGTCCGCTTCCGCGGAACCGGTTCCGGTCGCACCGGGAGCGGTCCCGGCGCGGTCCCGGCCACCGTGTGGCCGCCCCTTCGCAGGAGGCCGGATGGATGTCAGCACGTTCTACGCCCTGTTCGCCGCCACCTGCTTCACGCTCGTCGGCCTCTGGTGGAACGTGGTGCAGGGCCACGGCGACTGGATGCGCCGGCCGGCGCTGCGCCGCGTCGTCGGGGGGATCTATCTCTCGTTCCTGCTGCCGGCGTTGATGGGGCTGTTCGCCCAGGTCGGCGGAGATGCCACCCCGGGGATCTGGCGTGCGAGCTTCGCCCTGCTCGCCGTGATCGGGTGTGTGTGCACGCTCCGGCTCCTCGCCCTCGGGCGCAGGGACGGCTCGTCCCCGTTCCTGGCCGTGATCATGGGGGCCGCGGCGCTGTTCTACGTCCTGATCGCGGTGGTGGGGACGGTGCCCGAGAGCGCGGGTGCGATCGGTCTCGCGCCGATCCAGGCGGAGGCGGTGCTGCTGATCCTGCTCGTGGTCCTGGGGCACGGCCTCGTGTGGCGCTTCATGGTGGGGGAGGGGCGCCCGGCCGAGGACGAGTAGGGTGCGCCTGCCGCGAGCCCGGCTGAGGGCCCCCGCCGCCGCGGCCGGGCGGGGGCGACCGCTCGGAGGGGCGCGCCGTGGCCGGTGTCTCAGCGCCCGGTGGCGCGTTCCGCCCAGTGGAGGCGGCCGAGCGACACCAGCCGGAGCCGGTCGCGGGCGGTGCGGGCGACCTGTTCCTCGCCGGGCCCCTCGGGGGTGCCGGACCCGCCGGCCTCCTGGGCCGCGAGGAAGGCCGAGGCCGTCATCACCATGTGCTCCACGTACACGCCCGCCAGCATGCGCAGATCCTCCTCGCTCCAGCCCGCCGACACCGGCTCGCGCCCGAGCGCCGCCGCCACCTCCTCGGTGAAGGCGTCGAGTTGGGCGGCGATCGCCGCGCGCACCGGCCCGACGCCGCCGTGCCGCTCACGGGCGATGAAGCGGAAGTGGGCCGGCTGCTCTTGGACGTGACGGGCGATGAGGTCCACGGTCCGCGCGATCCGCACCTCGGCGTCACCGGTCTCCGCGAGAATCGCCCCGATCAGCCCGTGCAGACTGCCCAGTGTCTCCTCGACCAGGGCCACACCGAGCTCCGCCACATCCGCGAAGTGCCGGTAGAACGCCGTCGGCGCCACGCCCACCGCCCGTGTCAGCTCGCGCAGTCCGAGACTGCTCAGGCTCTGGTGCTCCAGTAGCCGCAGCGCGGCGTCCAGCAGTGCCTGACGGGTCTTCAGCTTCTGGGCCCGGCGGATGCCGACGGTGTGACTCATGGCATTCAGTAAACAGCTGTTCTCTGGCATGCGAAAGTCTAGACTGGGTAGTCAGTAAACAGTCGTACTCTGAGTTCTGTGCCGCACCGCGGGCCGATCTCCGGGGCGACTCCGAGAGTGCTTCACCGAAAGGAAGGTCGAGGAAGATGATCGCCCTCGTCGCCGCGGTCGCCTTACTGGGCGTCGTCCTGGGCGCCGTGGCCCACATCCCGCTGCTCGTGTCCACCGCGGCCGCCGCCGTCATCGGCGTCTGGCTGCTCGTGTTCGCCGCGCGTGAGCGCCACGCGCGCCGGGCCGTCCGCTGATCAGAGGAGGGACCACCGTGGAACTCACCTCACCCGCCCGCCGGTTCACCGGCACGCGCGACGCCGACGGCATGGCCGTCGCGTCGTTCGTCCTCGGACTGGTCGGGCTGCTCGTGATGAACATCGTGCTCGGCCCCGTCGCCGTCGTCCTCGCGGGCCTCGCGCTGTGGCGCGGAACCGCCCGGCGCGGACGGGCCCTGCTGGGGCTGGCGCTCGGCGTCGCCGACCTCTTCGTCCTCGCCGTGCTCGTCGTGGGCGACGGCGTCGTCGTCTGGAGTCCGGTCGGCTGACCCGTCCGGGCCCCCGGGGCGCGAGGCGGGCTCCGGGCGGCTCGTAGAATCGTGTCCACCATGGCTTACCTCGACCACGCCGCGACCACTCCGATGCTTCCGGAGGCGATCGAGGCGATGACCGCCCAGCTCGCCGTCACCGGCAACGCCTCGTCGTTGCACGCAGCGGGCCGCAGGGCCCGCCGTACCGTCGAGGAGGCCCGCGAGGCCCTCGCCGAGGCGCTCGGGGCGCGCCCCAGCGAGGTCGTCCTCACCTCCGGCGGCACCGAGGCGGACAACCTGGCCGTCAAGGGCCTCTACTGGGCCCGCCGCGCCGACGACCCGCGCCGCACCCGCGTACTCGCCAGTCCGGTCGAGCACCACGCCGTCCTCGACGCCGTGCACTGGCTCGCCGAGCACGAGGGCGCGAACGTCGAATACCTTCCGGTCGACGGCCACGGCCGGGTGCATCCGGAGGCGTTCCGGGAAGCCCTCGAACGTGAACCCTCGGACGTGGCGCTCGCCACCGTCATGTGGGCCAACAACGAGATCGGCACCGTCATGCCGGTCCGCCGACTCGCCGACATCGCCGCCGAGTTCGGTGTGCCGCTGCACTCCGACGCGGTGCAGGCCGTCGGGCAGCTCGACGTCGACTTCGCCGCCTCCGGCCTGGCCGCGATGACCGTCAGCGGCCACAAGGTCGGCGGCCCCTACGGCATCGGCGCGCTGCTGCTGGGCCGCGAGCACACGCCAGTGCCCGTGCTGCACGGCGGCGGCCAGGAACGCCACGTGCGCTCCGGGACGCTGGACGTCCCCGCCGTCGCCGCCTTCGCGGTGGCCGGCCGGATCGCCACCGAGCGCCGCGAGGACTTCGCCCGCGAGATCGGCGGCCTGCGCGACCGGCTCGTCGGCGCCGTCCTCGACGCCGTGCCCGACGCGATCCTCGGGGGCGACCCGGCCGGCCGGCTCCCGGCCAACGCCCACTTCACGTTCCCCGGCTGCGAGGGCGACTCGCTGCTGCTGCTCCTGGACGCCCAGGGCATCGAGTGCTCCACCGGCTCGGCCTGCACGGCGGGCGTCGCCCAGCCCAGCCACGTCCTCCTCGCCACCGGCACCGATCCGGACCTGGCCCGCGGCACGCTCCGCTTCAGCCTCGGCCACACCTCCACCGAGGAGGACGTCGAAGCCGTCGCCAAGGCGATCGGACCCGCCGTGGAGCGTGCCCGCACGGCGGGGCTCAGCTAGTGCCGCGTCAGGCGACGTTCGCCCCGTCGCGGCGAACGCCGCCTGACGCGGCACCCGCCGTCGTCGTACCGGGCGACGGCCGGGCGGCCAGTGCCTGCCGCACCATCGGCAGGTACCGGTCCCAGTCCCAGTGCGGGCCCGGGTCCGTGTGGTCGGTCCCCGGCACCTCGACGTGGCCGATGATGTGCTCCCGGTCCACGGGGATCCCGTACCGGGCGCATATGCCGGCCGTCAGCCGTGCCGACGAGGCGTACATCGCGTCCGTGAAGTCCTCGGGGCGGTCAACGTAGCCCTCGTGCTCGATGCCGATGCTCCGTTCGTTCACCTTCCGGTTGCCCGCGTGGAAGGCGACGTCGAGCTCGCGGATCATCTGCGCGACCCGCCCGTCCTTGCCCACCACGTAGTGCGCGGCGGCGCCGTGCCCGGGGTCCTTGAACACCCTCAGGGCCGTCCGGTAGCTGCCCTGGACGACGTGGATCACGACCCGGTCGATCGTGTAGTCGTCGGGCCGGTCGGCCCGACGCCAGTTCGCCCGGGAGGCCGCCGTCCACACCGCGCCCGCGTGGTCCAGCTCCCCCTCCACCCGCTTCTTCTCCATGCCGGGCAGCCGCCACCACAGCCGCCTCAGCTCGTCCTGGGCCACCACGCCCGCCCCGACCAGCGCGGCCCCGCCACCGATCAGCACGGCCCGCCTGGCGACGCCGCGCTGTGCCTTCCTGCCGCCCATGCCACCCCTCCTCGCACCCGATCACCTCCCGAACGTCCACTCGCGGGCATTCGGTTCCCGGCGCCCCGTACCCTGATAGGGCTATGACTGAGACACGCCAGCGTCCCCTCCGCGTCCTCGCCGCCATGTCCGGCGGCGTGGACTCAGCCGTCGCCGCCGCACGGGCCGCCGAAGCGGGCCACGACGTGACCGGAGTGCATCTGGCGCTCTCGGCGAACCCGCAGTCGTTCCGCACCGGCGCGCGCGGCTGCTGCACCATTGAGGACTCCCGCGACGCCCGCCGCGCCGCGGACGTCATCGGCATCCCCTTCTACGTCTGGGACCTCGCCGAGCGGTTCCGCGAGGACGTGGTGGAGGACTTCGTCGCGGAGTACGAGGCGGGCCGCACCCCCAACCCCTGCCTGCGCTGCAACGAGAAGATCAAGTTCGCGGCCCTGCTCGACAAGGCGCTGGCCCTGGGATTCGACGCCGTGTGCACGGGCCATTACGCGACCGTGGTCGTGCGCGAGGACGGCGGCCGTGAACTGCACCGCGCCAGCGACACGGCCAAGGACCAGTCCTATGTGCTCGGCGTGCTCGACGAGCGGCAGCTCGCCCACGCGATGTTCCCGCTGGGCGACACCCTCACCACCAAGGACGAGATCCGCGCGGAGGCCGAGCGGCGCGGACTGGCCGTGGCCAAGAAGCCCGACAGCCACGACATCTGCTTCATCGCCGACGGCGACACCCAGGGCTTCCTCGCCGGGCGGCTCGGCCGGGCCGAGGGAGACATCGTCGACGAGTCCGGCACCAAGCTGGGCACCCACGACGGCGCCTACGGCTTCACCATCGGCCAGCGCAAGGGCCTGCGCATCGGCCACCCCGCGCCCGACGGCAAGCCGCGCTACGTCCTGGACATCTCGCCGGTGAGCAACACGGTCACCGTCGGCCCGGCCGAGGCCCTGGAGGTCTCCGCGCTCACCGCGGTCAAGCCCCGCTGGTGCGGCACGGCGCCCGCCGGCCCCGGCACGTACACGGCGCAGCTGCGCGCCCACGGCGGCGAGACGGAGGTCTCGGCCGAGCTGGTGGACGGCGAGCTGCGGGTGGCGTTCACGGAGCCCGTGCGCGGGGTCGCCCCCGGCCAGGCGATCGTGCTGTACGACGGCACGCGCGTGGTCGGATCGGCGACGATCGCGGCCACGACGCGTCGGCAGAGCTCCGTCACCGCCTGAGGACACCGCGTCCGGCGCACCGGGCCGCCGGGGCCCGGCTCCGGAGGGGACAGGCACGGACGAGCGCGCACCGCGCCGGCGAAGGACCCGGAGGGCCCGGCGCCGCGGACTCCTCGTCGTACGAGGGCGGTTCCCGGCCGTTTCCTCACGGCCTCCGACCGCGCGGGCCGGGTGCCGGCGGCGGCCCGTACCGTGAGCCCATGAACATCTGCGTCTTCCTCTCCGCCGCCGACCTCGACGACCGCTACACGGGCCCCGCCCGCGAGTTCGCCGAGCTGCTCGGCAAGGGCGGGCACACGCTGGTGTGGGGCGGCTCCGACGTCGGTCTGATGAAGGTCGTCGCGGACGGGGTGCACGAGGCCGGCGGCCGTCTGATCGGGGTCTCGGTGGAGTTCCTGCAGGACAAGGCCAGGCCGATCGCCGACGAGATGCTCGTCGCACGGGACCTCGCCGAGCGGAAGGCGCTGCTCCTGGCCAGGTCCGACGCGGTCGTGATCATGGTGGGAGGCACGGGCACGCTGGACGAGGCGACGGAGATCCTGGAGCTGAAGAAGCACGGTCACACGGCGAAGCCGGTGGTGCTGCTCAACACGGCGGGGTTCTACGACGGGCTGAAGCAGCAGTTCCAGCGCATGGACGACGAGGGCTTCCTGCCGGTGCCCCTCACCGACCTCGTCTTCTTCGCCGAGGACGCGGTCGGCGCCCTCGCCCACCTCGAGGAAGGCGCCGGGGTGCAGTGATGCGAGCATTGCCGGTATGGCTACACATCTGATCACCGGAGCGGGCTCCGGCATCGGCGCGGCCGTCGCGCGCCGGCTGCACGAGCGCGGCGACGACCTCGTGCTGCTGGCCCGGGACGCCGGTCGCGCCCGGGAACTGGTCCAGGCCTACCCCGGCTCCCGCACCCTCGTCGGCGACCTCGCCACACCCGACCGGCTGTCCTGGGCCCTCTCGCACCAGACGCTGCCCGAGCGCGTCGACTCGCTGCTGCACATCGCGGGCGTCGTGGACCTCGGCCGGGTCGCCGACCTCACGCCGAAGACCTGGCAGGCCCAGCTCAACGTGAACCTGGTCAGCCCGGCGGAGCTCACCCGGCTGATGCTTCCCCAACTGCGCGTCTCCCGGGGCAAGGTGATCTTCGTCAACTCGGGCGCCGGGCTCAACGCCCACGCGGAGTGGGGCGCGTACGCCGCCTCCAAGCACGGTCTCAAGGCGCTGGCCGACGCGCTGCGCCACGAGGAGCGGGAACACGGCGTCCGGGTCACGTCGGTGTACCCCGGCCGCACCGCGAGCCCCATGCAGGCGAAGGTGCACCAGCAGGAGGGCAAGGAGTACGACCCGTCGCGGTGGATCGACCCCGAGTCGGTCGCGACGACGATCCTCGCCGCCCTCGATCTCCCGCGCGACGCCGACATCCACGACCTCACCGTCCGGCCGGGGCGATGAGCGACGTCGTGTGGGGCCCCGCCACCGGGGTCGGCTCCCTGCCCGGCGGGGACGCGCGCGAGGCCGCGAAGACCGTGACCGGATCCTTCGAGGACTTTCCGCATCTGCCCGAACTGCCCGCCCGCGGCCCCGGCGCCGACATGATCGGCCGGACCGCGGGACTCCTCGTGGAGTTGTACGCGCACGTGGAGCCGAGCGGCTGGCGGATGAGCGACCGGCCCGGCCGGGACACCCGGCGGGCCAGGTCGTGGCTCGGTGAGGACCTGGACGCGCTGGAGGAGTTCACCCAGGGCTACGAGGGCCCGCTCAAGGTCCAGGCCGTCGGACCCTGGACGCTCGCGGCCGCGCTGGAGCTCAGGAACGGTGAGGCGGCCCTCGCCGACCCCGGCGCCTGCCGGGATCTCGCGGACTCGCTCGCCGAAGGCATCCGCGGTCATCTCGCCGAGGTGCGGCGACGCGTGCCCGGCGCCCGGCCGGTGCTGCAGCTCGACGAGCCGTCCCTCACGGCCGTGTTGCGCGGCCTGGTGAGGACCGCCAGCGGATACCGGACCCATCGCGCCGTGGACCGGCAGCTCGCCGAGAGCACGCTGCGGGAGGTCGTCGACGCGGCAGGTGTGCCGGTGGTCGTGCACTCCTGCGCTCCGGAGGTGCCGTTCGCCCTGCTGCGCCGGGCCGGAGCCGCCGGGATCTCGTTCGATTTCGCGCTGCTCACCGAACGTGACGAGGAGTCGATCGGGGAGGCCGTCGAGAGCGGCACGAAGCTCTTCGCGGGAGTCGTGCCCCCGACCGACGGCCCATTGTCCGACCCTGCCGGTAGCGTCATGGGTGTCAGGACGCTGTGGCGCAGGCTGGGGCTGAATCCGGGGACTCTCGCCGAGTCCGTCGTGGTCACCCCGTCGTGCGGGCTCGCGGGCGCTTCGCCCGGCTATGCCCGTGCCGCTCTGGCGCACAGCGTCCGGGCGGCGAGATCGCTCGCGGACAACCCTGAGTGATGGACTGAGGGCTGAGGTAACGGGAGGACGTGACGGTGGCTGTCGAACAGCAGGGGCCGGTGCCGGCGGAGGCGCGGGACGAGCATGCCCGGCTGGCCGAGCAGATCGAGGAGCACCGCTTCCGGTACTACGTGAAGGACCAGCCGGTCGTCAGCGACGCCGAGTTCGACCGGCTGATGCGGTCGCTGGAGGTGCTGGAGGAGCGGTACCCGGAGCTGCGCACGCCCGACTCGCCGACCCAGAAGGTCTCGGTGGCGTACGAGACGGAGTTCACGGCGGTCGAGCACCGCGAGCGGATGCTCTCCCTCGACAACGCCTTCGACGAGGCGGAGCTCGCCGCCTGGGCGGACCGGGTCGCCAGGGAGGTCGGTACCTCCGCGCACCACTTCCTGTGCGAGCTCAAGGTCGACGGCCTGGCCGTCAACCTGACGTACGAGAAGGGCCGGCTGGTCCGGGCCGCGACCCGGGGTGACGGCCGCACCGGCGAGGACATCACCCCCAACGTCCGGACGATCGGGGACATTCCGGTCCGCCTGAAGGGTGAGCGCGTACCCGATCTGGTGGAGATCCGGGGCGAGGTCTACTTCCCGATGGAGGCCTTCGAGGAGCTCAACGCCCGCCGGGTCGCGGCCGGTGAGCAGCCCTACGCCAACCCCCGCAACTCGGCTTCGGGTTCGCTGCGCCAGAAGGACCCCAAGGTCACGGCGACCCTGCCGCTCCACATGGTGGTGCACGGCATCGGCGCGCGTGAGGGCCTGGAGATCGGCCGGCTCTCGGAGGCGTACGAGCTGCTGCACGAGTGGGGCCTGCCGACCGCCCGGCACTACAAGGTGGTGGGCTCCCTCGAAGAGGTCCGGGAGTTCGTCGCGTACTACGGCGAGCACCGCCACTCCGTGGAGCACGAGATCGACGGAGTGGTCGTCAAGCTGGACGAGATCCCGCTCCAGGGGCGGCTGGGCTCGACGTCGCGGGCGCCCCGCTGGGCGATCGCCTGGAAGTACCCGCCGGAGGAGGTCAACACCAAGCTGGTCGACATCCGCGTCGGTGTGGGCCGAACCGGCCGGGTCACCCCGTACGCCCAGGTGGAGCCGGTGACGGTCGCGGGTTCCGAGGTCGAGTTCGCGACGCTGCACAACCAGGACGTGGTGAAGGCCAAGGGCGTTCTGATCGGCGACACCGTCGTGCTGCGCAAGGCGGGCGACGTCATCCCGGAGATCCTCGGTCCGGTCGTCGACCTGCGGGACGGCACCGAGCGCGAGTTCGTGATGCCGTCCGAGTGCCCCGAGTGCGGCACGCCCCTGCGGCCGATGAAGGAGGGTGACGTCGATCTGCGCTGCCCCAACGCCCGTAGCTGCCCGGCTCAGTTGCGCGAACGACTGTTCTATCTCGCCGGCCGCAAGTCGCTGGACGTCGAGGCGTTCGGCTATGTGGCGGCGGCGGCCCTGACGAAGCCGCTGGAGCCCGCCGAGCCGCCCCTGGCCGACGAGGGCGACCTGTTCGACCTGACGGTCGAACAGTTGTTGCCCATCAAGGCGTATGTGCTGGACCAGGACAGCGGACTGCCCAAGCGCGACCCGAAGACCGGCGAGGAGAAGATCGTCACGGTCTTCGCCAATCAGCAGGGCGAGCCGAAGAAGAACACGTTGGCCATGCTGGAGAACATCGCGGCCGCCAAGGGGCGCCCGCTGGCTCGCATCCTCACCGGCCTCTCCATTCGCCATGTGGGCCCCGTCGCCGCCGAGGAGCTGGCCCGTGAGTTCCGTTCGATCGAGCGGATCGAGCAGGCGTCACAGGAGGAACTGGCGGCCGTCGAGGGTGTCGGGCCGACCATCGCCGCCTCGGTGAAGCAGTGGTTCGAGGAGGACTGGCACCGCGAGATCCTCCGCAAGTGGCGTGCCGCGGGCGTCCGGATGGAGGAGGAGGGCTCCGGTGAGGACGAGGGGCCGCGTCCGCTCGAAGGCCTCACGGTCGTCGTCACCGGAACACTCGAGAGCTACACGAGAGATGGCGCAAAGGATGCGCTCCAGAGCCGTGGAGCGAAAGTGACGGGTTCCGTTTCGAAGAAGACCTCGTTCGTTGTCGTGGGTGACAACCCCGGATCGAAGTACGACAAGGCCATGCAGCTGAAGGTGCCCGTACTGGACGAGGACGGCTTCGCGGTCCTTCTCGAACAGGGGCCGGAAGCGGCCCGCGAGGCGTCCGCGCCGGTCGAGGAATAGTACGGCTGTGCGGGCGTCAACTCCCCGCCAGGATCACTCGTTCGGCGCATATCAGCTGGATAAGGGTGGCCGGGTCGCATTCGGGCAAGAGCAGTAGAGCGCTGCCCGTCAGAGCCCTCGGCGGCCTACTGTTGAGGCATGCGCCTGTCGTGCACGGCCGCGTGGTGAGGTTCCGGCCGTGGTCGCACGACACGGAAGCCACCACGTGGCATCGGCACCGCCGGCTGTGAGAGGGACGGGAATGAAACCGACCGAGAGCGCCGCCCCGGTCTCACGGCCGCGTGGTTTCGCTGGACTCGCGTTCGTCGGGGGCATCGCCTCGACGCTGCCGTTCGTCGTCGTCGGACTCGCCTTACTCACCCTGGCGACCGGGCTCTTCGGCGCTCTCAGGGAAGGGCACGGGCTCTTTCCCGGAGGCACCGAGGGCTGGTCCCTCGCCGCCCTGACCGCCCTCATCGTCGGCCACCTGGTCGCCCTCGGGCGCGACCGCTGGTGGGGCGGCACCGGCTCCGGTGCCGCGCTGACCCTCGCGGTGCTGCTGCTGTACGGCTGGGTGCCGGCCTGCATGGTCAGCCTCGTCTTGGTGGCGCTGGTCGGTGCCGCGCGGCGGCACCGCTGGAGGCAGGGCGTCCTGCACGGCGCGGTGGACATCCTGGGCATCGGCGCGGCCGCACTCGTCCTCGCCGCGTTCGGTGAGACACCCACCGTCGAACAGCCTTGGCAGCCCCTGCAGTGGGGACCGGACGCGATCCCCGAAGTGGTGCTCGCCGCAGCCGCGTACCTCGCGGCCACCAGGGTGCTGCTCTGGTACGCCCTGGCACCCCAGAGCAGCGGACTGCCCACCGTCGCCCGGACCGCCCTGCTGCGGCAGGGTCTCGTCGCGGTCGCCCTGCTCGGCATCGCCCCGCTGATCTGCGTCGTCGCGACGGCCCTGCCCATCGTGCTGCCGCTGTTCGCCGTGCCGCTGATCGCCCTCGACTCCACGCTGTGGATCGCCCGAGCCCGCGCCGAGGAGCAACTGCGCGACCCGCTCACCAAACTCCCCAACCGCCAGTGGCTGCTGGAGCGCACCTGGACCGCGCTGGAGGAGGCCGAGGGGGTCGGAGCGCGCTCGGCCCTCGTCCTGATCGACCTCGACCGGTTCCGCTCGGTCAACGACACCCTCGGTCATCTCGCGGGCGACCGACTGCTGCTCCAGATCGCCGAGCGGCTGAAGCTCGCGCTGCCGCGCGGAGCGGAGGCCGCACGGCTGGGCGGCGACGAGTTCGCCGTGCTGCTGCCCACCACCGACTCCACCACCAGCGCCCAGCGGGTGGCCCGCCACCTCGTGGGCCAGCTGTCCTCGCCCCTCGACCTCGACGGGCTCACCCTGGTCCTGGAGGCCAGTGCCGGCCTCGCCGTCTTCCCCGACCACGCCCTGGACGCCGAAGGGCTGCTCCGGCGCGCGGACGTGGCCATGTACCAGGCGAAGCGCGACCGAACCGGCGTCGAGGTGTACGAGTCCAAGCGCGATTCGAACACCCCGGACCGGCTCGGGCTGCTCGGCGATCTGCGCCGAGCCCTGGACGCGGGCGAGGTGGAGCTCCACTACCAGCCGAAGGTGCGCTTCGACGGGCATGTCGCCGGCTTGGAGGCGCTGGTGCGCTGGGTGCATCCGGATCGCGGACGGGTCCCTCCCGACGAGTTCATCGCCATCGCCGAGTCGTCCGGGCTGATGCCGCATCTGACCGAGTACGTGCTGGAGTCCGCGCTGGGCCAGGTCGCCGAGTGGCGATCCCAGGGCCTCGAGGTGCCGGTGGCAGTCAACGTGTCGCCGCGCGACGTCCACACACCGGGCTTCGCCGGTTCCGTCGCCGCCCGGCTCGCCCGGCACGGCGTCCCGGCGGGCGCGCTGCAGCTGGAGATCACGGAGCATGTGCTGCTGGAGGACCCGCAGCGGGCCGGGGACACCCTCGCGGCGCTCACGGGCCACGGGGTGAAGATGTCGCTGGACGACTTCGGTACGGGCTACTCCTCCCTGGTCCATCTGCGCCGGCTGCCCGTGAGCGAGCTCAAGATCGACCGGTCGTTCGTCGCCCGGCTGGCGATCGACGCGGAGGATGCGGAGATCGTCCGCTGCACCGTCGACCTCGCCCACTCCCTCGGACTGCTCGTGGTCGCCGAGGGCGTCGAGGACGACGAGACCTGGGAGCGGCTGCGCGACCTGGGCTGCGACGCGGTGCAGGGCTGGCTGGTAGCGGCGGCCATGCCGCCGCAGGAGACCACGGCCTGGCTGTTGGCCCGCGGCGAGCACGGCTGGCGCCGCCCCGTGGGCGAGCTCCCCGCCGCCGCCCCGTCGGAGGTGGACCGCCCGTCGGGCCTCGTGAACTAGTGCCCCTCGGCTCGACCGGACCCGGGTGCCCGGCCAGGACGGCACCGGTGCACGGGCACGGGGCATCGGCCGGAGCCGGACCGCGCCCTCGCCGGGCCCCGGTCCGCGGCGCACGGGGCCGTGGCCGGCCGCCGGAACCGCCCCTCGGACGCCCGCCGTAGCGGGGCCGGGTCCACCCCGTGGGCAAAGGGGTTTCGCGGGCACCCGGGCCGGGCCCATAGACACCTCAGGCGGGTAACTCGTCAAGCTGGGGCGGTCGTTGTTCGAGTGCGTGTCGGTAACATCATGGACATGCCCGATGTGTGGATCGGTCTCAGCGCTGCTGCTCGGCGGAAGAACTGGTGGTGGACCGGCTTCCTGACGCTCGTGTGCGCCGGGACGGCGGTGGCAGTGACCTTGACCGCGCCGACGTCGAACCGATGGTGGTTGGGTGGCGGTGTGGCGGTTGCCTGGCTGGTCTCGCTCTTTTACATGATCAACCGTGGCTATGGTCGAACGCGCCTCACTGCGAGCGGGATGGAGTTCCGCACGTTCGTCAGTCGTCGCTCGATTCCGTGGAGTGAGATCACGCGGATCGAGAAGCGGCGGCACCAGACGCGTGGTGGATTCTGGTGGGACGTGCGGGCCGTCCGGGTCCGTGGGCGTTCGCTCACGATCCCTGGGGTCTTCACCAGCCGGATGCGGGACGCGGAGTTCGAGCAGAAGCTGGGCGTCATCCACGAGCGTTGGTCCCGCGCAGTCGGCGCCTGACGGACGGGGCTCATGCCGCGAGAGCCTCGGTTGCCGTGGGGAAGGCGACTGTTTCGTCGAAGCGGGCCCCGTGTTGGAGGCAGTAGTAGAGCTGGCCGATCATGCGGTTGAAGAGGTTGCGCTGGGCGGCCGCGTGCCAGTCCCCGTGCTCGCGGCGGCGCCGGTAGTGGGCCTTGGCGCCCGGCGAGGCGGTGATTGAGGCGAAGGCCCAGAGGTAGCCGGCTGCGTTGAGCCGGTCGTTCTTGACCCACCTGCGGGTGATGCTGGACTTCTTGCCGGAGGCCCTGGTGATGGGCGAGGCGCCGGCGTATGCCTTCAGGCCGCAGGCGTCGGCGAAGCGGGTCTTGTCGTCTCCGATCTCGGCGAGCACCCGGGCGCCGAGCTGGGTGCCGAGGCCGGGGAAGCTGAGGATGATCTCAGCGTCCGGGTGCTGAGGGAAAGCCTCTTCGACCGACTCGGCGAGGTCGTCGGTGGCGGTGCAGGCGGCCTCCAGCTGGACCAGGAGGGCGAGCATCTGCTTGCCCAGCGCGTCCTCGACCAGCGGCGGCTGGTGCGCGTAGTCGGCGCGGAAGACCTCACGGAGCCGCTCGGCCTCGGCCGTGATGCCTCGCTTGCGGCCGGCCCGCTTGAGAGCGGCCTCCAGCTGCGTGCGGGTCAACCGCGCGGCCCGGCTCGGTGTCGGGGCCGCCTTCAGAAGCTCCCGGGCCTCGGGCCGGCACAGGCCGTTCCGCCACGGCTCGAAGGCCGCCAGCGCGGCCGGGTAGTACTCCCGCAGGAGGGACCGGAGCTGGTTGGACAGCTGCTGCCGGTTCCAAAGAGAGTCCTGCTGGGCCCGGGCCAGGACGGCGATGGCCCGCCCGAGGTCGCTGTCGTTGGGCAGTGGCCGGTGGGCGTGCATGTCGGTGCGGAGGATGTTCGCCAGGACCAGGGCGTCGCCGGGGTCGGACTTCTTGCGGGAGACGGAGTGCCGGTCGCGGTAGCGGGCGGCGGCCATCGGGTTGATCGCGAAGACCTGCCGTTTGCCGGTCCGCAGCACGGCGACGAGCAGGCCGCGGGAGGTCTCGATCGCGACCGGGATCGGGTTGTCCTCGCTGTCGCCGTACTCGACGAGCAGATCCAGGAGGATCTTGTAGCCCGTGGCGTCGTCGGTGATGTGCCGCTTGGCCAGGAGCTGGCCGCTGTCGTCGACCAGGGCGACGTCGTGCGTGCGCTCGGCCCAGTCGATGCCGCAGTAGATCAAGATGTTCCTCCCCATGGTGCTGTTTGTGCAGGTCACGAGCTCGTGCGGAACCACGCAGCGACCTAATCCCAGGACTCGGCCGCGTTGGCCGGTCCGCCACCTCAGTAGCTGTTCGTGGCACCAGCTCACCCCACGGGCCTCGGTCTAACGCGGGAGCTCGGACGGCTCGGGCTTCATGAGAGGTCACCATGCGGCGGGCTCGCACCACCAACACCAACGAGTGATCTCGGTCCTGGTGTTGACGCTCGACGGCGCCGGACGTCGCTCGCTCTGCGTGGAGGCGTCAAGGCCCAGCGATCGTCAGGCATCCGGCCGGCGCCGACGGGCACCAACATCCAGGTAGCGGTCACGCAGGCGTTGAGCAGTGCTCGCTCTACGGATAGGCATCGAGGCCTGGGAGTGAGTAGTCATCTGCCCACCGCCCACGCGACCGCCATCAAGATCAGGGCCGCCTGCCGCTCTATGGGAAGGCGTGCCAGCCTGGATTGGGAAAGGCATGACGGACCCTGCTGTTCGAACGGCCCGGGTGCTTCTGGGCGGTTTCTAGGGACCGTCCGTACGTGGGGATTAGGATTGGGCCAAAACCATCACACTCACCCCTGAGGATCGCTGCATGCCTGGCATCACGCGCGAGGAGGTCGCCCACCTCGCCCGGCTGGCGCGTCTGGAGCTGAAGGCCGAAGAGCTCGACCACTTCGCCGGACAGCTCGACGACATCATCGGCGCGGTCGCCCGCGTCGCCGAGGTCGCCGACCGAGACGTACCGCCGACCTCCCACCCGCTGCCGCTGACGAACGTCATGCGCGCGGACGAGGTCCGTCCTTCGCTCACCCCCGAGCAGGCGCTCTCCTGCGCCCCGGCACAGGAGCAGCAGCGTTTCAAGGTGCCGCAGATCCTGGGGGAGGACTGACCAGCGATGACGGACAGCCCCATCATCAAGCTCACCGCGGCCGAGATCGCCGCGAGGATCGCCTCCGGCGAGCTCACCGCCGTCGAGGTCGCCGAGGCGCACCTCGCCCGGATCGAGGCCGTGGACGAGAAGGTCCACGCGTTCCTGCACATCGACCGTGACGGCGCCCTCGCGCAGGCCCGCGCCGTCGACGAGAAGCGCGAGCGCGGCGAGAAGCTCGGCCCGCTGGCCGGCGTGCCGCTGGCGCTGAAGGACATCTTCACCACCGAGGGCATCCCGACCACGGTCGGCTCCAAGATCCTCGAGGGCTGGATCCCGCCGTACGACGCCACCCTGACGCGCAGGCTCAGGGAGGCCGACGTCGTCATCCTCGGCAAGACCAACATGGACGAGTTCGCCATGGGGTCCTCCACCGAGAACAGCGCGTACGGCCCGACCGGCAACCCCTGGGACCTGACCCGCATCCCCGGCGGCTCCGGCGGCGGCTCGTCCGCCGCCCTCGCCTCGTACGAGGCCCCGCTCGCCATCGGCACGGACACCGGCGGCTCCATCCGTCAGCCCGCCGCCGTCACCGGCACGGTCGGCGTGAAGCCCACCTACGGCGCCGTCTCCCGCTACGGCATGGTCGCCTTCTCCTCGTCCCTCGACCAGGGCGGCCCCTGTGCCCGTACAGTCCTGGACGCGGCGCTGCTCCACGAGGTCATCGCCGGGCACGACCCGCTCGACTCGACCTCCATCGACGCCCCGGTCCCGCCGGTCGTCGAGGCCGCGCGCAACGGTTCGGTCGAGGGCATGCGCGTCGGTGTCGTCAAGCAGTTCCGCGGCGAGGGCTACCAGGCCGGCGTCGTGCAGCGGTTCGACGAGTCCGTGCAGCTGCTGAAGGAACTGGGCGCCGAGATCGTCGAGCTCGACTGCCCCTCCTTCGACCTGGCGCTCTCCGCGTACTACCTGATCGCGCCGTCCGAGTGCTCCTCGAACCTCGCCCGGTTCGACGGTCTGCGCTACGGTCTGCGCGTCGGCGACGACGGCACGCGCTCGGCGGAGGACGTCACCTCGCTGACGCGCGAGGAGGGCTTCGGCGACGAGGTCAAGCGCCGGATCATGCTGGGCACGTACGCCCTGTCGTCCGGTTACTACGACGCCTACTACGGCAGCGCCCAGAAGGTGCGCACGCTCATCACACAGGACTTCGAGAAGGCATTCGAGCAGGTCGACGTGATCGTCTCCCCGACGACCCCGACCACGGCCTTCCCGATCGGGGAGCGTGCCGACGACCCGATGGCCATGTACCTCGCCGACCTGTGCACCATCCCGACGAACCTGGCAGGCAACGCCGCGATGTCGCTGCCCTGCGGCCTCGCCCCGGAGGACAACCTCCCGGTCGGTCTGCAGATCATCGCCCCCGCCATGAAGGACGAACGGCTCTACAAGGTGGGTGCGGCCGTCGAGGCGGCCTTCGTGGCACGCTGGGGCCACCCGCTGCTGGAGGAGGCACCGTCACTGTGAGTAGCTTGCAGAAGGCCAAGGGATTCACGAAGTCCCGGACCGGTACGTACGTGTCCATGGCCGCCACCGCGTTCGGAGCCATCGGCGTCGCGAAGCAGGCCAGGAAGGCCCGTCTGGAGCACGACACGCTCCGGCTGATCGACGCCGCAGTGTCCGCCGCCGCCATCGTCACCGGACTCGCGATCCTCTACCGGGAGCTGAAGCGCCTGGGCGACGACGACGTCCTGCTGGGCTGAGAGGGAAGTTTCACCGTGACCGTCACGACTGACCTGGTGTCGTACGAGGACGCACTCGCGTCGTACGACCCCGTCATGGGCCTGGAGGTCCATGTCGAACTCGGCACCAGGACCAAGATGTTCTGCGGCTGCTCGACCGAGCTGGGTGCGGAGCCCAACTCGCAGACCTGCCCCACCTGCCTGGGCCTTCCCGGCTCGCTGCCGGTGGTCAACGCGGTCGGCGTCGAGTCCGCCGTCAAGATCGGCCTCGCGCTGCACTGCGAGATCGCCGAATGGTGCCGCTTCGCCCGGAAGAACTACTTCTATCCGGACATGCCGAAGAACTTCCAGACCTCGCAGTACGACGAGCCGATCGCCTTCAACGGCTATCTGGACGTCCAGCTGGAGGACGGCGAGATCTTCCGCGTGGAGATCGAGCGCGCCCACATGGAGGAGGACACGGGCAAGTCGACCCACGTCGGCGGCGCCACCGGCCGTATCCACGGCGCGTCCCACTCCCTGCTCGACTACAACCGGGCCGGCATCCCGCTCATCGAGATCGTCACCAAGCCCATCGTGGGCGCCGGTGACCGTGCCCCCGAGGTCGCCAAGGCGTACGTCGCCGAACTGCGCGAGCTCATCCGGGCTCTCGCCGTGTCGGAGGCCCGGATGGAGATGGGCCAGATGCGCTGCGACGTGAACCTCTCGCTGATGCCGAAGGGTTCGGAGACGTTCGGCACGCGCAGCGAGACCAAGAACGTCAACTCGCTGCGCAGCGTGGAGCGCGCGGTCCGCTTCGAGATCCAGCGTCACGCCGCGGTGCTGGGGGACGGCGGCACGATCGTCCAGGAGACCCGTCACTTCCACGAGGACGACGGCACGACGACGTCCGGCCGGGTCAAGGAGGAGGCGGAGGACTACCGGTACTTCCCGGAGCCCGACCTCGTCCCGGTCGCCCCGTCCCGTGACTGGGTCGAGGAGCTGCGCGCCGGGCTGCCGGAACTGCCGCGGGTGCGCCGCAACCGCCTCCGCGAGGAGTGGGGCGTCTCCGAGCACGACATGCAGTCGATCCTGAACGCGGGCGCGATCGACCCGATCGTGGCCACGATCGCGTCCGGCGCGGACCCGGTCTCCGCCCGCAAGTGGTGGATGGGCGAGCTGGCCCGTAACGCCAACGAGTCCGGCCGGTCGCTCGAGGAGTTGCCGATCACGCCGGAGCAGGTCGCCCGGGTGACCGCCCTGGTCGCGGACGGCTCGCTCAACGACAAGCTGGCCCGTCAGGTCATCGAGGGCGTGCTGGCCGGCGAGGGCGACCCGGACGCGGTCGTCGAGAAGCGCGGTCTGAAGGTCGTCTCCGACGAGGGTGCGCTGGGCGCGGCCGTCGACGAGGCGATCGCCGGCAACGCCGCCATCGCCGACAAGATCCGGGGCGGCAAGGTCGCCGCGGTCGGTGCCCTGGTCGGCGCGGTCATGAAGGCCACCCGCGGCCAGGCCGACGCGGCCCGCGTCAAGGAGCTGATCCTGGAGAGGCTCGGCGTGACAGGCGGCTGAACACCGGCCTGACGGACAAGTGGGGCGGGACACCGGGCCGGTGTCCCGCCCTCACACGTTCCGGGCCGGGGTCGTGCCGGTGGGCGCAACCGAGGGGCCCGTCGGGCTCGGCCGGCCGGTGCCGTCCCGGGCGGACACGGCGACGGGCCGGGTGGCGTGGACGCCGGTCCGGTCGCCCGCCGAGGCCGAACAGGCCGCGCCGCCGCCCGCGCCGGGGCCGCGCGGGTCGCCGAGGAGGCCCGGCAGCGGCTCAGCCGGGCGCGGTACGCGGAAGGCGGGCCGTTCCGGCCCGGCGGTCAAGGGAACGGCGGTCAAGGGAACGGCGGTCAAGGGAACGGCGGTCAAGGGAACGGCGGGCACGGGGAGCAGGGATCCGGGCGGCCCGCACGGGCTGTCGCTGNGCACGGGGAGCAGGGATCCGGGCGGCCCGCACGGGCTGTCGCTGCCCGGCGTGCCCGCCCGGCGTCATCGGCGGGCCTCAGCAGGTCCGTATCCCCAGGCCCGGCAGCCACAGCTCGCCGCGGTCGTCGACGCCGGCCTCCCGGGCCGCCAGTTCCTGCGGGCCTGCCGCGCCGCGGGAGCGGAGTTCCGAGACGGCCAGCCGCGCCGCGGCGGCCGCGGAGCGCTCATCGGCCTCCGGGAAGGCCGAGTGCCACCAGCCGCGGTCGTGGCCGTGCCAGCCGCATTCCCGCATCAACCGCTCCCGCTCGGGGCCCTGCGGCGCGTCCCGGTCGTCGACCGCGACCTCCAGGCCCTCGCCCGGGCTGTACGAGACGACGAGATCGCGGCCGGGGTCCCGGTCCGCCACGACCGTGATACCGGCCCAGTCGCCCGGTACCTGCACGGGAAGCTGCTCCGCCCAGGCGGCGAGCAGCAGCTCCAGGGCGCTCTCCCACTGCTCCCAGTCGCCCGCGAGTCGGTGGTCCGGGCGCTCGCCGGGCCACTCGCCCGGGCCGCCGCGGTACAACTGCCAGCTGTACGGCAGGAGGTCGAAGTCGTGCGGCTCGCCGGCCGACCGGGCGCCGCCCCAGGTGAAGCAGTGGTGCTCGCCCCGCTCCAGCTCCTCGGGCCGGTGCACCGACAGCGTCACACGGAACCGGTCCCCCGACAGCAGCACCAGTCGCCCCTCGTCGCGCCACCGGACACTGGGACCCCACGCCGACCCGCCGTACAGCGTCGGCTCCCCGATCGTGGCCACGATCGGCCCGTAGACCTCACGGAACGCCTCCCGCCGCTCCAGGCGTGTCGCTTCGGGCCGGTGGTGCACGATCGCAACGGGCGGACCGCCCAGATACTCACGGGGCGACCCGTGCAGGTGCTCGGCTATCTCGGCTATCACTGCTGATTCGGCGGCCGAGCCCACCGAGGCGGTCGTTCCGGCGATGACGGTCTGCGATTCCCCCCGACTGGTCATGAACCCATGGTGACAGTCCGCACCGACATCGCCACCGAATTCGACCCCACGGCCGGTCGGCCACTGGCGGGATCTCGACTGGACTCGCCCGACGGCCTCTTGGACGTTCATCCCGTGGCCGTCCGCGGGCCTTTCCTCCGCCATCCGGCCTCACTAGCTTCCGGACGGTAACGAGGGACTCAGGAGGATCACTTGGCCACCGACATCTCACGGCGACGGCTGTTCGCACTCGGCGGAGGCGCCCTCGGCGCCGCCGCTGCCGGGTCCCTGCTGCCGCCCTCCCTGCAGGCGGCTCTCGCCGCCGAGCCCCCCGCGGGCGGTCTGCGCGCGATCCGGCACGTGGTGGTCATGATGCAGGAGAACCGGTCCTTCGACCACTACTTCGGCGCCCTGCGCGGAGTGCGCGGCTTCGGCGACCGCAACGCCGTCGAACTCCCCTCGGGCACGTCCGTCTTCGAGCAGCCCGGCCCGCTCGGCACCGTGCTGCCGTTCCCGGTGCGTGGCGCCGCCGAGGCCCAGAAGAAGGACCTGCAGTACATCGGCGACCTCGACCACTCGTGGGACGGCGGGGCCAGGGCGTGGCGCGACGGCTGGATGGACGGCTGGATCCCCGCGAAGACCTCCGCGACCATGGCCCACTACGACCGCCGCGACATCCCCCTGCACTACGAGCTCGCCGACACGTTCACGGTCTGCGACGCCTACCACTCCTCGGTCCACACCTCGACGAGCCCCAACCGCAACCATCTGTGGAGCGGCTGGACCGGTTACGAGGCCGACGGCAGCCGTGCGGTGACGAACGCCGCGTACGCCGAGGACACCCACCCGGGCTACCCGTGGCCGACGTACGCCGAGCGGCTGGAGAAGGCCGGCCGCAGCTGGAAGACGTACCAGGAGTGGGAGAACTTCACCGACAACAACATCGAGTTCTTCACCACCTTCAAGAGGATCGCGCGGAAGACGCTCGCCAAGGCCGGCGACTTCACGTACATGGAGGCCTTCTACGCGAAGGTCAGGGACACCGCCGACCCGGCGGAGCGGGGGCGACTGCTCGCCGCGCTGGAGGAGGGCGTCGCGACGCTGACGGCGAACGAGCGGTCCCTCTTCGAGCGGGGCCTGCGGCGCGGCGGGACCGGCACCCTCGCCGAGCGGTTCCGCGCCGACGTGGCGGCCGGCACCCTCCCCGAGGTCTCCTACCTGGTGCCGAGCGCCATCGACTCCGAGCACCCGGGCTCCTCCTCGCCGATCGCGTCCGCGACCCTCGTCTACAAGGTGCTGGACGCCCTCGGCTCCCACCCCGACGTCTGGCGGCACACCGTCGTCCTGATCAACTACGACGAGAACGACGGCTTCTTCGACCATGTGCCGCCGCCGGTCCCGCCCGACGGCGACACCGACGAGCGCTGGCAGGGCAGGCCCACCGGCCTCGGCATCCGGGTCCCTCTGCTCGTCGTCTCCCCGTGGACCGTCGGCGGCTGGGTCTGCTCCGAGACCTTCGACCACACCTCCGTGATCCGGTTCCTGGAGAAGTGGACGGGGATCGAGGAGCCCAACATCACCGCCTGGCGGCGCACCGCCACCGGTGACCTCACCTCCGCGTTCGACTTCCGGCACGGCGGGCCGCTTCCCGAGGTGGAGCGGCCGGCCGCCATCCCGCCCTTCACGGGCCGCTGGCGGCCGCAGCCGCCGGCGGCCCAGCGCATGCCCGTGCAGGAGCCGGGCACCCGGCCGGCACGTCCGCTGCCGTACCAGCCGGACGCCTGGGCGAGGGTCGGTGGCGGGAAGGTCACGGTCGTGCTCTGCAACACGGGGCGCGCGAGCGCGCATTTCGCGCTCTACCCGTACGCCGGTGAGTTCCCCGTCCCGCAGCACAGGGACGTGAGGGGCGCGGCTCGGTGGAGCGTGCCCCTTGCCGGGGACTCCTACCGCTTCACGATCACCGGGCCAAACGGATTCCGTCGGGAGTTCGCGGGACCGGCCACGGGGTCGGGAGCCGAGGTCACCTCGCGCGTCGACCACCACGACCGTGATCTGCACCTCACGTTCCGCAACGGCGGTGACCGCGCCGTCACCTTCACCCTCCGCCCGCTCGGGTACGTCGACGACGAGGACCTGGGGGACTGGGCCCGGGAGATCACGGTGAAGCCCGGCCGCAGCAGGAGCCTCGTCCACTCCGCCGCCGACGCCCACGGCTGGTACGACGTCGAAGTGACGACGGGTGACGGGAGCGGCTTCCGCAGGCGCCTCATGGGGCACATCGAGAACGGGCGGCCCAGCGTCTCCGGGTGACGTCGGAGGCGTCCGTGGCGTCCGTGGCGTCCGTGGCGTCCGCCGTCCGCGGACGGCGGACGTTCTGGACGACGACGAGGGCGGGGAGTTCGGGAGCGGCCGCCCCCGAACTCCTCCCGCACCTGTGAGTATTGCCACGAATCGGGCGAAGGTGCCCTAACGATCACTTTCTCCTGAGAGAGTGTTGCCCCGCAGGTCATGTGTTCTTTACGGGCAGTTCCCAGTGAAGATCCACGAACCACCAGGGAGCTCGTCCGTTGGCCGCCATCGCTCGGTGGTGCATCAGGCACCGACTTGTCGCCGTCCTGCTCTGGCTGTCGGCCCTCTGCGGCGTCTCGGTCGCCGCCGTCTTCGCGGGTGCGGCGTACTCGAACGACTACGACGTACCCGGCACCGAGTCCGGTCGGGCCGCCGAACTCCTCCGGGACGGCTTCCACGGGAGGTTCGACGGCGGGGACACCATCGTCTGGCACAGCGCGCAGGGCGGTGTCCGGTCGGCCGCCGTCGAACAGCGGGTGACGGCGATGCTGAAGAAGGTCGAACGGCTGGACGGCGTCGCCTCGGTCACCGGTCCGTATGCCGCTTCCCCGCAGTCGCCGTCCGGGAGGGCCTCGGGTGCGTTCGCCGGGACGCCGGACGAGGCAGACGAGGCAGACGAGACGGACAAAGCGGGCAAGGCGGGCAGGGCGGACGCGAAGAAGGACACCGAGGAGCGGTCGGACGGGAAGGGCTCGGGCACCGCATCGGGGAGGACCTCGGCCGGCAAGACCTCGATCGAGAAGGAAGCCTCCGCCGAAGGGACCTCGGCCGGCACGGCCTCGGCCGCGTCCGGCTCCGCCGGCAAAGCCCGCGACGGTGCCGCGGCCGCGGCGGGCGACGCCGGAAGCGGACCGGACGGCGCCGCCCGGATCAGCGAGGACGGCCGTACCGCCTACGCGACCGTCGTCTTCGAGGCGAAGCCGGGAGACGTCCCCGAGGCCCAGGCCCGAGCGGTCGTCGACACGGCCAAGGCCGCCGCACACGACGGACTCCGGGTCGAGCTCGGCGGCAGCGCCACCGCGCTCGCCGAGACTCCCACCTCGCATCTCGCGGAGATCGTCGGCGTCGCCGTGGCAGCCGTGGTCCTCTTCCTCGCCTTCGGCTCGCTGGCCGCCAGCCTGCTGCCCATCGCCACCGCGCTGGTCGGCGTCGGCGCCGCATACGCGGGCATCGTGCTCCTCGGCCACGTCATGGACGTCGCGGACTTCGCGCCCGTGCTCGGGCTGCTCATCGGGCTCGGCGTCGGGATCGACTACGCCCTGTTCATCGTCACCCGGCACCGCAAGGGCCTGCGGCGCGGGCTGACCGTCGCCGACGCCGCCGAGAACGCCGTGGCGACGACGGGGCGTGCGGTCGTCTTCGCCGGCCTCACCGTCTGCATGGCGCTGCTCGGCATGCTGATCCTGCAGCTCTCCTTCCTCAACGGAGTG
This sequence comes from Streptomyces sp. HNM0645, assembly GCF_030056615.1. Taxonomy (NCBI): domain Bacteria; kingdom Bacillati; phylum Actinomycetota; class Actinomycetes; order Kitasatosporales; family Streptomycetaceae; genus Streptomyces; species Streptomyces sp. HNM0645. The sequence goes on from NZ_JASHLT010000015.1 coordinate 90,241, forward strand.
GCGATCGCGGCCTCGCTGACCGTCCTCCTGACCGTCGCCGCCTCCGTCACCCTGCTGCCGGCGCTGCTGTCCTTCATCGGGATGCGTGCACTGGGCCGCCCGGAGCGCAGACGGATCGCCCGGCGCGGCCCGCGGCCCGAGCTCCAGACCGGCTTCGCGGCCCGCTGGTCCGCCTTCGTCGAGCGCCGCCCGAAGCTGCTGGGGCTGGTCGCCACCGTGGTGATGGCCGTCCTCGCGCTGCCCACGTTCTCGCTCCACCTCGGCACCTCCGACCAGGGCAACGCCCCCGCCTCCAGCACCACCCGGAAGGCGTACGACCTGGTCGCCGAGGGGTTCGGGCCCGGCGCCAACGGACCGCTCACGCTCGTCGCCGCCCTCGACGGCGCCGACGACCGCCTGGCGATGCAGCAGCTGCCCGCCGCCCTCCGGGCCACCGAGGGGGTCGCCTCCGTCAGCCCCGTGACGTTCAACAGCCGGGCCGACACCGCCGTGGTCACGGTCGTCCCCGAATCCGCTCCCCAATCGCAGCGGACCAGCGAACTCGTCGACCGGCTGCGCGCCGATGTGCTGCCCGCGGCGGAGAGCGGGACCTCGCTCGAGGTCCGCGTCGGCGGAGTGACCGCGAGCTACGACGACTTCGCCGACGTGATCGTCGGGAAGCTGCCGCTGTTCGTCGGTGTGGTCATCGCGCTGGGCTGTGCGCTGCTGCTGCTCGCGTTCCGCTCGATCGGCATCCCGCTCAAGGCCGCACTGATGAACGTGGCCGCGGTCGCCTCCGCGTTCGGCGTCGTCGTCGCCATCTTCCAGTGGGGCTGGGGCTCCGAACCGCTGGGGCTCGGCAGTGCCGGCCCGATCGAGCCCTTCCTCCCCGTGATCATGGTCTCGGTGCTCTTCGGGCTCTCGATGGACTACCAGGTGTTCCTGGTCAGCCGGATGTACGAGGAGTGGCTGGAGACGCGGGACAACCGGCGTGCCGTACGGGTCGGCCTCGCCGAGACGGGCAGGGTCATCAACTCGGCCGCGATCATCATGATCTCCGTCTTCCTCGCGTTCGTCCTCAGCGGGGACCGGGTCATCGCGATGTTCGGCATCGGCCTCGCCGCCGCGGTCGCGCTGGACGCGTTCGTCCTGCGCACCCTGCTGGTGCCGGCGCTCATGCACATGCTGGGCAGCGCCAACTGGTGGCTGCCGCGCTGGCTGGACCGCCTGCTTCCGCGCATCAGCATCGAAACTCCCGAGAGCCCTCCGCCCGCCCGTGCGAAGATCGCCGGGACGCGTGTGAGCGAGGACGGCACGCTCTCGCGCTAGTGCCGCGTGGCGGGGTTCGCCCGTCGAGGAGCGGCGTCCGGTACGAGGATCACGAGGCGGCGCCGTCATGCGCGGCACGCCACGAGGCGCAAGGAGCGGGATGTTCGCGATATCCCTGGGGGACGGCGCGGAACTGCGGCCCATCGAACCCTGGCAGGCCGAGGAGTTCCTGGAGCACATCGAACGCGCCCGGGAGTACGCCGGGCCCTGGGTGCCGCTGACGGTGAACGTGAAGGACGTCGGATCCGCCCGTGCCGTGCTCCAGAACTACGCCGACAAGCAGGCTGCTGACACCGGCCGCCTCTGGGCCGTCCGGCTCGACGGCACGCTCGTCGGGGGGGTGCTCTTCCGGATCTTCGACACCGCGAACGAGTCCTGCGAGGTCGGCGTCTGGCTGGAGCCGTCCGCCGCCGGACGGGGACTGATCAGCCGCGCCGTGGAACGGCTCATCGACTGGGCCGTCGAGGAGCGGGGGATGCACCGCGTCGAATGGCTCGCATCCTCCGCCAACCACCGCTCCATCGGCGTCGCGAAGCGGCTCGGAATGAGCCGGGACGGAGTGCTGCGCGAGAGCTTCCCGTGGCAGGGCGTCCGGCACGACATGGAGGTCTGGTCCGTCCTCGCCCCCGAGTGGCGGGCGCGCCGCTCCGCCGGGCGTCGCTGAGCGACCCCCGCGGGCCGGATGCCTGCTCGCCCTCCTGCGGCGCGACGACCCGCTGCCGGGTGCGCCGCCGGCCCTCCGCCACCGCGGTGACCCGTACCGGGCCGAGCGGGTACGCCGTCGTCCGCGGCCGGTGGATCACCCCGCTCCCCGCGGTCCGCCGAGTCGTCCCGCCGGCCCCGGAGCCAGGGTCACCCGGTGCGGTGCGCCCCCGCGGCCGGGGACGGGAACGTCGTCGGCCCTCCGGCCGAAGCCCTCAGGCATACCGGTCGAGGAGGGCTTGGACGTAGTCCTCCAGCCTGCCGGTGAGCACGTCGGGCGTCAGGTCGGTACGGCCCAGCTCGCGCCACGGCCCGGCGAGCTTCGCGGCGTCGGGCGCGAACGCCAGTGCGTCCAGCAGCCGCCAGTACAGATGGGCCGCCGGGTCGCCGTCGAGCGTTCCCCGGCAGCCGTGTACAGGTCGGCGAACCGCATGCCCGCGGTGACGCCGTGCAGGAGGGCCAGCGCGCTGGAGCAGTGCGCCACGTCGAGATCGGCCGGTCCCCAGGAGGTCTCCACCCAGTCGACGACCCCGCTGATCCGCAGGGCGTCCCCGGCGCCGGTGAAGAGCACGTTGCCCGGGTGGAAGTCGCGGTGCAGAGAGGGATGGTCGCAGTGCTCGGCCGTGGCGTCGACGGCGATGAAGGACGCCGCCGGGACGCAGGTGGGGGCGAGGAGCCGGAGGACCTCCGCCTCGCGTGTCAGCAGGCCCGGTCCGTGGCGGACGAAGAAGGGCTTGACGAACGAGCGCAGTACCAGGGTCCGCTCGCCGGCCGGTCCCCTCACGGACAGACGACACATCTCGGCCGTCCACCCTCCGCGCAGCCGTTCGGCGCCGGTGACGCGCTCGCCCTCGGCGAGGTTCTTCGCCACCCAGGGTGCCGGTCGCGGTCGAGTCCTCACCGATGGGCGCTCCGGGGGCCCCGGGTTCTCAGTCGAGACCATCCGGTCAGGCTGGACCTCCGGACGGGCCCGGCCCGGCCCCCCTTCGGGAGCACGGTGCCCGCATCCACGTTGCGGAGAGCTCTTCCGGTCCTGGGCGAAGCAGGTGCTCAAGCCCCTCATCGCTCCGCCGACGCCTCCTGACCCGGTGACACCGTCCCCGGGACCATGGGCAACAAGGGGGAAGCCGTGCCGGACCCCAAGACCGGAGTCCCCGTGGCGGAGCCACGAAAAGGGTGAGGGGAACTCCGCGGGGGCCTCAGGTGGTTCCCGGGCACTCCGGGCGAACTCCGCCGGAGACGAGACCGGTTACGGCCTCGATGAACCCGGGCCAAGGCTCCGGACGCCCGAGGATGCGGAACTTTCCCGATGCGGCACCACCCCCTGGGGGACGACAGTCGAGGCATCAACGACAGCGAGGGCGACCGGCGGCCTCGCACCCGTCACCGAGGGAGTACATCGTGTTCGAGTACCAGCTCCACACCATCAGGCAGGCCGAGCTGCTGCGCCGGGCCGAGGGCGAGCGGCTGGCCCGTGACGTCCGGGCCGCGCGGCGCGCCGCACCCCGACGCGTCGCCGAGGGGCGGGTGAAGGGTTCCGTGGAGCGGCGCGCAGGCGGTGGGCCCGGTTCCACCCGCACCGCCTGACGGGACGGCTCATGACCGTCGTCCCGAACTACCACGCCGCCGGGCCGGATGCCTGTGCGATGCTCGGCGGCGTGGAGCCGACGCACGGGGGCTCCCGGCGGCCGAGGAGGGGCGGGCCGAAGCCCTCCGGACGATCGGCGCCACCGCCAGGCAGCTCGCCACACCGGTGGCGCTCTGGCGGGCCCACGCCCTTTGCGCCGGAGCCGAACTCCTCAGCGCCGAGGGCCGGGAGAGCACCGGCCGCCGGCGGGAGACGGCGGCCGCCTTCGCGTCCCTGGACCGCCCCTACGAACTCGCCCTCGTCCGGCACCGCACGGCCGACGCCCTGCTCACCGAGGGCGGACACCGTGACGAGGCGGTCGAGTTGCTCCGCGGCGCCCACGCCACCGCCCGCGCGCTCGGAGCGCGCCGCCTGGCCGAGGACATCGAACTCCTCGCCCGGCGCGCACGTCTGCGGCTGACCGCGCCGGAGCCCGCGTCCGGGCCGGCACCGGCTCCCAGGGAGAACCTCGGGCTGACTCCCCGGGAACAGGACGTGCTGCGCCTGGTCGCCGCCGGGCGCACGAACCGGCAGATCGCCGAGGAGCTCTTCATCTCGCCCAAGACCGCGAGCGTCCACGTCTCCAACATCCTCGCCAAGCTCGGCGTCACCGGCCGGGGCGAGGCGGCGGCGCTCGCGCATCGTCTCCGTCTCTTCCCCGCGTCCGCCTGACCCTCCCGCCCGACTCCGCCGCCCGCACCTCCGGGGGGCCCGGCGTCCGCCGACCGCGAGGGAAGAGCGCGGGTCACTCGACCCTCAGCCGCAGGATCCTGTCGTCCCCGGCCGCAGGGGTACCTCTGTTGTCCGTCTCGCTGGTGACCAGCCAGAGGTCCCGGCCGTCCGCGGTCCCCTCGACCGGCAGGACCGTGCGCAGCCGGCCGTACTCCTCCTCGAGGAACGCCTGCGGTTCCGCGGCCGGTTCGGTGCCGGCGAGCGGGATCCGCCACAGGCGCTCGCCCCTCAGCCCCGCCATCCAGATGGATCCCGCGGCATAGGCGATGCCGCTCGGCGACGCCTCCTCCGTGCGCCACTGCGCCACCGGGTCCACGAAGCCGGACCTGCCGGCCCTGCCCTCGGCCTCGGGCCAGCCGTAGTTCTTCCCCGGCTCGATGAGGTTCAGCTCGTCCCAGGTGTTCTGCCCGAACTCCGACGCCCACAGCCGCTTCCGGGAGTCCCAGGCGAGACCCTGCACATTGCGGTGGCCGTACGAATAGACCACGGAGTCGGCCGACGGATTGCCGTGCACGGGCCGGCCGTCGGGGGTCATGCGGAGGATCTTGCCGCCCAGGGAGTCCTTGTCCTGGGCCAGACCCGTCTCACCGGTCTCGCCGGTGCCCGCGTACAGCATCCTGTCCGGGCCGAAGGCGATCCGTCCGCCGTTGTGGATGCGACCCTTCGGGATACCCCGCAGGATCGTGTCGGGCGCGCCGAGCTGCTGCCCCGCCGGCTTGCGCTCGTCGTACAGCATGCGGGCGATGCGGTTGTCCGAAGCGGTGGTGAAGTACGCGTACACCAGGTTGTCCGACGCGAAGTCGGGGGAGACGGCAAGCCCCATCAGCCCGCCCTCGCCCGCCGGCGCCACACCCGGCACCGAGCCGAGCACCGTCTGCTTCCCGGACTCGGCGTCGACGCGCGTGATCGTGCCCTCGTCCCGTGAGGACACCAGCAGATCGCCGCCGGGAAGGGCCGCGAGGCCCCAGGGCGACTCCAGGTCCCGGGTCAGTGTGGCCGCCACCTTCACCGACCCCTTCGCCGGCGGTGCCGTCGCGGAGGCGCCGCCGGCCGTCGCCGACGACGATGCCGGGCGGGAGGGAGCGCCGTCACGGCCGGCCGGTGCGCCTGCCCCACCGTCGGACGAGCACCCGGTGGAGAGCATCAGCGCGGCAGCTGCCAGTACGGCCGTCACCACTGAACGTTGCACGGTCCTGCTTCCCTTCGCCGGTGAACGGGGCGGCGCGCGAACCGCGGGAGCCGCACGCCCACCGTTCTCACACCGCGGCACGGCCCGGGGTTCCCGATCCTCACGAACCTACTGGTCCCAGGATCCCAGGGCGGGCGGCAGCGCCGCGATCTCGGCGGCGTCCCGCGGTGTCAGCTCCAGCCGAGCCGCCGCCGCGTTCTCCACGGCCCACCGCTCCCGCTTCGCACCCGGAACCGGTACGACATGCCGACCCTGCCCCAGTACCCAGGCCAGCGCCACCTGGGCGGGCGTCGTGCCGGGGCCGTGCCGCTGGGCGACTCGCCGCAGCCCCGCCACCAGCGGCTGGTTCGCGGCCATCATGTCCGCCGTGAACCGCGGATGGCGGGCCCGGAGGTCATCAGGCTCGAAACCCTCCCCGGGCGTCAGCGTGCCGGTGAGGAAGCCGCTGCCCAGCGGCATCGCGGCCATGAAGCCCACACCGCGGGCCTCGCACCAGGGCAGCAGCGATCCGAGCGCCTCGGGCGACCACACCGACAGTTCCGCCTGCACCGCGCTTACCGGGAAGACCTGCTGCACCCGCTCCAGCTGCCGGATCGTTCCGTCATGGCGCCCCGCGCCGAGTCTGCGTGACGCGCGCGCCCCCACGGCACACAGGCCGAGCGCCCGGACCTTCCCGGCCGACACCAGCTCCGCCATGGCGCCCCAGGTCTCCTCCACGGGGACTTCCGGGTCCGCCCTGTGGAGCTGGTACAGGTCGATGGAGTCCGTCCCGAGCCGGCGCAGCGACGCGTCACAGGCCCGCCGCACGTAGCCGGGCCGGCCGTTCGCGACGATGTGCTGGTCACCGACGAGCAGCCCGACCTTCGTCGAGACGAAGACGTCCGCCCGCCGCTCCTTCAGTACCCGGCCGAGCAGGAGTTCGTTGGTGAAGGGGCCGTACATGTCGGCCGTGTCGAGCAGTGTCACCCCAGCGTCCAGCGCCGCGTGCACGGTCCGCAGCGAACGGTCACCGCGCTGCTGCGAGCCGGTGTACCCCCAGCTCATCGGCATGCACCCGAGGCCGATCGCGCCCACACCGAGCGCGCCCGCGCCGATTGTCCTGCGGTCCACCTGCCCGTACCCCTCCTCGTGCCGCCCCCCAAACTAACGTCCGCCTCCCGCCGTGCCGCGCCCAGCCTCCAGGCGGTTAGCCTCCTGACCATGACTGCTGACGTGTGGCTGCCGATTCCGGCCGACGAGATCGAAGGGCTCCCCGCTCCCTCGGCGTCGGGGCTGAACTACCGCTTCTGGGACGGTGGACGGGATTTCCCCGCGGACCCCGCGGAGTGCGCCTTCTACGTCGTCCCGTACATGAAGGGCACGGACGTCGCGGTGCGGCCGCTCGCCGCGATGACGCACGTGCGGGTCGTGCAGACCCTCTCGGCGGGTATCGACCACGTCGAGCCGGGCCTCGGCTCGCTGCCGCCGGGCGTGCGGCTGTGCAACGCCCGGGGAGTCCACGAGGCGAGCACGGCCGAGCTCACCCTCGCCCTGGTCCTCGCCTCCCTGCGCGGCATCCCCCGCTTCGTGGAGGGCCGGCGGCGGGAGGAATGGCACGCGGGCTTCTACCCGGCGCTCGCCGACAAGTCCGTGCTGATCGTCGGCTACGGCTCGATCGGCGCGGCCATCGAGGACCGGCTCGTGCCGTTCGAATGCGCGCGGGTGGCGCGCGTCGCGCGCTCCGCCCGTACCACCGAGCGCGGTGAAGTGCACGCACTCACCGATCTGCCGGCGCTGCTTCCGGAAGCCGACGTGGTGATCCTCTCGACCCCGCTCACGCCGGCCACGCGTCATCTCGCCGACACCGGATTCCTCTCCCGGATGAAGGACGGCGCCCTGCTGGTGAACGTGGCGCGCGGACCGGTCGTCGACACCGAAGCGCTGCTCAAGGAGGTCGCAACCGGCCGGATCACCGCGGCGCTCGATGTCACCGACCCCGAGCCGCTGCCCGCCGGACACCCCCTCTGGCACGCTCCCGGCGTCCTCGTCAGCCCCCATGTCGGCGGCTCCACATCGGCGTTCCTGCCCCGGGCCAAGCGACTGCTGGCCGCACAGCTGACCCGCTACGCGGCGGGCGAGCCCCTGCGAAACGTGGTCCTCACGACCGGGTAGACGCCACACTGGTACGCGCCGGACACCCTGCGGAGTCGTTCGAATGCATGCCGTGTCGACAAACAGCCTTGCCGTCACTGAGCGTAGATGACCTATGTCCCTGAGTGACGACTCTGGTGTATCGTCCCGACTTGGGGGCTGCGTCGGGTTCGGGAACGACGCTGCGGAGCGACCAGACTTCGAGGGGGGTCGACGGGCGATGCACGGCCAGTGGACAAACCATCCGACGCGGCGGGAGCGGCGCCGACCACCCTCGCGCACTCCGATGCGGGGACCGGGCCCCTCCCGGCCCGGTCGGCAGGACCTGCCCCGCAGGCGCTTCCGTGGCGGCCCGCACGGCCGGCCCCGCAGGCGGAGCCGGATGAAAACGCTGTCAGGGGCAGTACGGTGATCGCCCCCGCGGCGCTCCTCGCCCGCCGCCGGGCCCGGGAAGGCGGCGGCACGGGGCTGCTGCCCCAGGTCCTGCTGGTCCTCGCGAGCGGTGGCTACGCCATCGGCGCGGCGTTCGGCTGGGGCTCCGAGCAACTGGCCCTGATCATGGGCGACTTCGGGTTGAGCTTCGCCGCCGGACTCGCCGCGGTCTCCTGCTTCCTCTACGCGCGTGCGCGGGGCAGCCGCTTCCGGCCCGCCTGGATGCTGTTCTCCGTCTCCTCCGCCATGGCCGCCTGCGGAAACGCGGTCTGGGGCTGGTACGAGGTGGTCCTCGGCCGACCGGTCCCGAGTCCGTCCCCGGCCGATCTGTTCTTCCTCTGCTTCGCCCCGCCCGCCATCGTCGGACTGCTCGTCCTCGCCAAACGGCCCGTCACCCGGGCGGGCTGGGTGTGCCTGGGGCTGGACGCCTGGCTCATCGGCGGCTCCCTGCTCACGCTCTCCTGGAGCCTCGCCCTCGCGCACACCGCGCACTTCGAGGGGGAAAGCGTGTCCGAAGCGGCGCTTTCGCTGGCCTATCCGCTGCTCGACATCGTCCTCGTCAGCATGGTCCTGGCCCTGCACTTCCGGCGGTCGCATGCCAACAGGTCCGGCATCAACACGGCGATCGCCGCACTCGCCCTGACCGTGCTGTGCGACGCGCTGTTCACCTCGCCGCTGCTGCGGGAGAGCTACCGCTCGGGCCAACTGCTGGACGCGGGCTGGTTCGCCGCCTCGCTGCTGCTCGCGTACGCGCCCTGGGGGGTGCGCCGGCCGGAGCCGCCCGTCGCGCCGGTCCGCGGTCCCCGCCCGACCGCCCGGCCCATCACGGGCTCGCTCGCCGCGCTCACCCCCTACCTGGCCGCCGCCGTCTGCACGCTCGGCATCCTCTACAACGTCATCGAGGGCCGCCGCGTGGACAGGGTGGTGGTGTTCACCGGGTGCGCGGTCGTCCTCGCCCTGGTCGTGCGGCAGGGCATCATGCTGCTCGACAACATCGCCCTCACCCATGAACTCGCCCAGAAGGAGAACCACTTCCGCTCCCTGGTGCAGGGCTCCAGCGATGTGATCATGATCGCCGCCCCGACGGGCATACTCCGCTACGTCAGCCCGGCCGCCGCCGGCGTCTACGGCCGCGACGCGGACGAGCTCATCGGCTCCGAGCTGTCGTCGCTCATCCATCCCGAGGACCTCGGGCGCGTCGTCCACGAGGTGCGCAGATTCCTGGCGGCCCCGCCCGCCGAGGAGCCCACGACCCGGATCGAGTGCCGCTTCAGGTCCGGCACCGGCCAGTGGCTGAACGTCGAGTCCACGGTCAAGCGCCACCAGGGCGGGCTGATCTTCAACAGCAGGGACGTCACCGAACGGGTGCGTCTGCAGGCCCAGTTGCAGCACAACGCCGAGCACGACCCGCTGACCGACCTGCCCAACCGCGCCCTGTTCACCGAGCGGGTGCGGCAGGCGCTCGGTGGCCGGCGGGCCGGGGACGCGGGCACGGCCGTGCTCTTCATCGATCTCGACGGCTTCAAGGGGGTGAACGACCGCCATGGCCACCAGGCGGGCGACGAGCTGCTGATCCAGGCCGCCCGCCGCCTCCATGAATCCGTGCGGGCGGGGGACACCGCCGCCCGGCTCGGGGGCGACGAGTTCGCCGCGCTCATCCTCGGCGACGGCTCCCGCGACCACGCCGCCCGGGAGCACCGGGTGCGGGAGATCGCCGACCGGCTGAGGCTCATGCTCTCCCAGCCGTACCGGGTGGAGGGCCATGAGCTCAGGGTCGCCGCGTCCATCGGCGTCGCCTTCGCCGAGCCCGGCATCAGCGCCGGCGACCTGCTGCGCAACGCCGACCTGGCCATGTACCGGGCCAAGGCGGGCGGCAAGGACCGGGTCGAACTGTACGCGCCCCAGATGCAGGCTGACGCCGCCCTGCTCACGGACCGGTCCGCGCGGGCGCGGAGCGCGCTCCAGGACGGCGAGTTCACCCTGCTCCACCAGCCCGTGGTCGGCCTCGTCGACGGCCGGATCGCGGCCGTGGCGGCGCAGGCGCGCTGGCGATCGTCCCAGGGCATCCTGTTCACGCCCGACGAGCTGCGTCGGGTCGCCGAGGACGGCGACCCGACCGCCGGGTTCGGCCACCGGCTGCTGGAGGAGGCCGTCGAGCAGGCGGCGGAACGCGTCCGGCTCGGTCACCGCATCCCCGTGTCGGTGCGGATCCCCGCGCGCCGGCTGCTGGACCGGTCCACCCCGCTCGGCTCCATCGAGAGCCTGCTCACCCGCCACGGGCTGCCCTCGGGCTCCCTGGTGATCGAGTTGGCCGACAGCGACCCGCGGATCTCCTTCGACGAACTGGAGCACCGTCTGGTGGCACTGCGCAGACTCGGCGTGCGGATCGCCCTTGACGGCTTCGGCAGCGGCTACGCGGCGATCATCGCCCTGCGCCGTCTCCCCATCGACGTGCTCAAGCTCGACCGCGGTCTGGTCGAGGGCGTGGTGGAGTCGGCCAGACTGCACAAGATCACCGCAGGTCTGCTGCGGATCGCCCGGGACCTCGGCATGAAGTCCGTGGCGGACGGTGTGGACGTTCCCGAACAGGTACTGGCCCTGCGTGCCATGGGATGCACCCACGGCCAGGGAATGGCCTTCTCCGGGCCGCTCGACGAGCACCGGCTGCGCCGTGTGCTGGCGCGCGGCGAGTTCCCGGTGCCCGCCGGGTCCGCTCTGCCGGTGCTCTCCGGTCGGGCGCTGCCGGCCCGGCGCTCCCCGGCCACGTCCGAGATCGTCGGCCGTCCCCCGATGCGCTCAAATAATGAGACGCCTGTCCCACCCACTTGACAGTCATGGTGCGCCGGGGAGAGGGTCAGTGCCATGCGCACCCGAATTCTCGTACTTGGAAAGCGCGTCGGCTGAAGCACGGCCCTGCACGGGCTCTGCACACCGCACCGACGCGCTCCCCTCGCTTGCCTCCCGGCACGAGGGGTTTTTTGTTGCACTGGTAGTACCAAACCCCCGCAAAACCCTCAGCTTCGAGAAGAGAATGCCGATGACCGAGCAGGCCTCCGGGGCCCACCATCCGCAGCCGCGGGCCCGCACCGGCGGACAGCCCTCCGCCACCGTTGAGCACGTCACGGGCGCGCAGTCCCTCATTCGTTCTCTCGAGGAGGTCGGGGCCGAGACGGTGTTCGGCATTCCCGGCGGGGCCATCCTCCCGGCGTACGACCCGCTGATGGACTCGTCCAGGGTGCGCCACATCCTGGTCCGGCACGAGCAGGGCGCCGGACACGCGGCCACGGGGTACGCGCAGGCCACCGGAAAGGTCGGCGTGTGCATGGCCACCTCGGGCCCGGGGGCCACCAACCTGGTCACGCCGATCGCCGACGCGCACATGGACTCCGTGCCGCTCGTCGCGATCACCGGTCAGGTGGCCAGCAAGGCCATCGGTACGGACGCCTTCCAGGAGGCGGACATCGTCGGCATCACGATGCCGATCACCAAGCACAACTTCCTGGTCACCAAGCCCGAGGACATCCCGCGGACGATCGCCGAGGCCTTCCACATCGCCTCCACCGGCCGCCCCGGCCCCGTCCTGGTCGACATCGCCAAGGACGCCCTCCAGGCGCGGACCACCTTCAGCTGGCCGCCGCAGGCGGATCTGCCCGGCTACCGGCCGGTCACCAAGCCGCACGCCAAGCAGATCCGCGAGGCCGCCAAGCTGATCACCCAGGCGAAGCGCCCCGTCCTCTACGTCGGCGGCGGGGTCCTCAAGGCCCGCGCCACCGCCGAGCTGAAGGTCCTCGCGGAGCTCACCAAGGCCCCCGTCACCACCACCCTGATGGCGCTGGGCGCGTTCCCCGACAGCCACCCGCTGCACGTGGGGATGCCGGGCATGCACGGTTCGGTCACCGCCGTCACCGCGCTGCAGAAGGCCGACCTGATCGTCGCCCTCGGTGCCCGCTTCGACGACCGCGTCACCGGAAAACTGGACAGCTTCGCCCCGTTCGCCAAGATCGTCCATGCCGACATCGACCCGGCCGAGATCGGCAAGAACCGGGCTGCGGACGTCCCGATCGTGGGTGACGCCCGCGAGGTCATCGCCGATCTGGTCCAGGCTGTCCAGGCCGAGTACGGCGAGGGCAACACCGGCGACTACACCGCCTGGTGGCAGGACCTCAACCGCTGGCGCGAGACCTACCCGCTGGGCTACGACCTGCCCGAGGACGGCAGCCTCTCGCCGCAGCAGGTCATCCAGCGGATCGGTCGGCTCGCGCCGGAGAACACGATCTTCGCCGCCGGCGTCGGCCAGCACCAGATGTGGGCCGCGCACTTCATCGACTACGAGAAGCCGGCCACCTGGCTCAACTCCGGCGGCGCCGGGACCATGGGCTACGCCGTTCCGGCCGCCATGGGCGCCAAGGCGGGCATGCCGGACCGCGCCGTGTGGGCGATCGACGGCGACGGCTGCTTCCAGATGACCAACCAGGAGCTGGTCACCTGCGCCCTGAACGGGATCCCGATCAAGGTCGCGATCATCAACAACGGTGCGCTGGGCATGGTCCGCCAGTGGCAGACCCTGTTCTACAACGAGCGCTACTCCAGCACCGTCCTGCACTCCGACGAGACCGGGCACCGCACGATCGGCTCGCAGGTCGGCGCCAGCCAGACCCCCCGCAAGGGCACCCGCATCCCGGACTTCGTGAAACTCTCCGAGGCCATGGGCTGCGTCGCCCTGCGCTGCGAGGACCCGGCCGAGCTGGACAAGGTCATCGCCGAGGCCAACGCCATCAACGACCGCCCCGTCGTGATCGACTTCATCGTCCACGAGGACGCCATGGTGTGGCCGATGGTCGCCGCCGGCACCTCCAACGACGAGGTCATGGCCGCGCGGGGCGTCCGCCCCGACTTCGGCGACAACGAAGACGACTGAGCGAAGAGAGAGACACGACGACCATGTCCAAGCACACGCTCTCCGTCCTGGTGGAGAACACTCCCGGCATCCTCGCCAGGATCGCGGCGCTCTTCTCCCGCCGCGGCTTCAACATCGACTCGCTCGCCGTCGGGGTCACCGAGCACCCCGACATCTCCCGGATCACCATCGTGGTCAATGTCGAGGACCTGCCGCTGGAACAGGTGACCAAGCAGCTGAACAAGCTGGTCAACGTGCTGAAGATCGTCGAGCTGGAGCCCAGCGCCGCGATCCAGCGCGAACTCGTCCTGGTGAAGGTCCGCGCGGACAACGAGACCCGCTCCCAGATCGTGGAGATCGTCCAGCTGTTCCGCGCCAAGACCGTGGACGTCTCGCCCGAGGCCGTCACGATCGAGGCCACCGGTTCGAGTGACAAGCTCGAGGCCATGCTGAAGATGCTGGAGCAGTTCGGCATCAAGGAACTCGTCCAGTCCGGCACGATCGCCATAGGGCGCGGCGCCCGGTCCATCACGGACCGCAGCCTGCGAGCCCTCGAGCGCAGCGCCTGACACACGGACCCGGCCGCCATCCGGGCGGGCCGCCCGGATGGCGAGACCCCCAGACCCCCTCATCGCTCCCCGCCGTACGGTGGGACGCAACACCGGAACACCCAAGGAGAAACCCAGTGGCCGAGCTGTTCTACGACGACGACGCCGACCTGTCCATCATCCAGGGCCGCAAGGTCGCGGTCATCGGCTACGGCAGCCAGGGCCACGCCCACGCGCTGTCGCTCCGTGACTCCGGTGTGGACGTCCGCGTCGGTCTGCACGAGGGGTCCAAGTCCAAGGCCAAGGCCGAGGAGCAGGGCCTGCGCGTGGTGACGCCGTCGGAGGCCGCCGCCGAGGCCGACGTCATCATGATCCTGGTCCCGGACCCGATCCAGGCCCAGGTGTACGAGGAGTCCGTCAAGGACAACCTGAAGGACGGCGACGCGCTCTTCTTCGGCCACGGCCTCAACATCCGGTACGGCTTCATCAAGCCGCCGGCCGGCGTGGACGTCGCGCTCGTCGCCCCCAAGGGCCCCGGCCACCTGGTGCGCCGCCAGTACGAGGAGGGCCGCGGTGTTCCGTGCATCGCCGGTGTCGAGCAGGACGCGACCGGCAACGCCTTCGCGCTGGCGCTCTCGTACGCCAAGGGCATCGGCGGCACCCGCGCCGGCGTCATCAAGACCACCTTCACCGAGGAGACCGAGACCGACCTGTTCGGTGAGCAGGCCGTGCTCTGCGGCGGCACCGCCGCGCTGGTCAAGGCGGGCTTCGAGACCCTGGTCGAGGCCGGCTACCAGCCGGAGATCGCCTACTTCGAGTGCCTCCACGAGCTGAAGCTGATCGTGGACCTCATGTACGAGGGCGGCCTGGAGAAGATGCGCTGGTCCGTTTCCGAGACCGCCGAGTGGGGCGACTACGTGACCGGTCCCCGCATCATCACCGACCAGACCAAGGCCGAGATGAAGAAGGTCCTCGGCGAGATCCAGGACGGCACCTTCGCCAAGAACTGGATGGACGAGTACCACGGCGGTCTGAAGAAGTACAACGAGTACAAGAAGCAGGACGAGAACCACCTGCTGGAGACCACCGGCAAGGAGCTGCGCAAGCTCATGAGCTGGGTGGACAACGAGGAGGCGTGAGCCTCGGTGCGGCGGGCCCTCCGGGGGCCCGCCGCACGTCGTCCAGGGTTCCGCGGCGGTTTCCCTGAGCTCCTCGCGCCGCATCCCGGGACCACCGTTGGACAGCAAGTCCAACCCGGATGGGTGATCCTTCCGCGAAGGCGGAAAAGACGCCCTCCCGCACCACTAGAGTGGTCAGTACATACGCGTCAGGTCAGGCCCACAGCGTCGTGCGTCTTCCACGCGGCTAGCCCCTCCACCGCCAGCGGCCGTCGGGACGGCCGTCCGCATTGGACCAGTGAGGACTCACGTGAGCACTGCGCCCCGTAAACCCGTTGTACTCATTGCCGAAGAGCTGTCGCCCGCCACCGTGGACGCGCTCGGTCCGGACTTCGAGATCCGGCACTGCAACGGCGCGGACCGCGCCGAGCTGATCCCCGCCATCGCCGATGTCGACGCCGTGCTGGTGCGGTCCGCCACCAAGGTCGACGCCGAGGCCATCGCCGCCGCCAGGAAGCTCAGGGTGGTGGCCCGAGCCGGAGTCGGCCTGGACAACGTGGACGTCTCCGCGGCCACCAAGGCCGGTGTCATGGTCGTCAACGCACCGACGTCCAACATCGTGACCGCCGCCGAGCTCGCCTGCGGTCTGATCGTCGCCACCGCGCGCAACATCCCGCAGGCCAACACCGCGCTGAAGAACGGCGAGTGGAAGCGCTCGAAGTACACGGGCGTGGAGCTCAGCGAGAAGATCCTCGGCGTCGTCGGCCTCGGCCGCATCGGCGTGCTGGTAGCCCAGCGGATGTCCGCCTTCGGCATGAAGATCGTCGCGTACGACCCCTACGTACAGCCCGCACGCGCCGCGCAGATGGGCGTCAAGCTGCTCTCGCTGGACGAACTGCTCGAAGTCTCGGACTTCATCACCGTCCACCTTCCCAAGACCCCCGAGACGCTGGGCCTCATCGGCGACGAGGCGCTGCACCGGGTGAAGCCGACCGTCCGTATCGTCAACGCCGCGCGCGGCGGGATCGTCGACGAGGAGGCGCTGGCCAGCGCGCTCAAGGAGGGCCGGGTCGCGGGCGCGGGCCTGGACGTGTACGCGAAGGAGCCGTGCACGGACTCCCCGCTGTTCCAGTTCGACCAGGTCGTCTGCACTCCGCACCTCGGCGCGTCCACGGACGAGGCCCAGGAGAAGGCGGGTATCGCGGTCGCCAAGTCCGTCCGTCTCGCCCTCGCCGGCGAGCTGGTACCGGACGCGGTCAACGTCCAGGGCGGCGTCATCGCCGAGGACGTCCGCCCCGGTCTGCCGCTCGCCGAGAAGCTCGGCCGGATCTTCACCGCGCTGGCGGGCGAGGTCGCGGTCCGGCTCGACGTCGAGGTGTACGGCGAGATCACCCAGCACGATGTGAAGGTGCTCGAACTCTCCGCGCTGAAGGGCGTGTTCGAGGACGTCATCGACGAGACCGTGTCGTATGTGAACGCCCCGCTGTTCGCGCAGGAGCGCGGCGTCGAGGTCCGGCTCACCACCAGCTCGGAGTCCCCGGACCACCGGAACGTGGTGACGGTGCGCGGCACGCTGTCGGGCGGTGAGGAGGTCGCCGTCTCCGGCACCCTGGCCGGACCCAAGCACCTGCAGAAGATCGTGGCCGTCGGCGACTACGACATCGACCTGGCGCTGGCGGACCACATGGTCGTCGCGCGCTACGAGGACCGTCCGGGCGTCGTCGGCACCGTCGGCCGCATCCTCGGCGAGGCCGGGCTCAACATCGCCGGAATGCAGGTCTCGCGTCAGGAGGAGGGCGGCGAGGCGCTGGTCGTGCTCACCGTCGACGACACCGTGCCGCAGAACGTGCTCAACGAGATCGCCGAGGAGATCGGCGCCACCTCGGCCCGTTCGGTGAACCTCACGGCCTGAGGCCGGCTCCGCAGGCGGTCCGCACCCGTCTCCGCGACGCTCGTCCCGCACGGGCGTCCGCGGGGGCGGGTGCGCCGCGTTCCCGCCCTGGCGGATCCGAGCGCTGGTGTCCCCGCGCCCGGCGCGGGGACACCAGCGGGAGTCGGTCAGCAGCTCATCGCCCAGGTGTGGGAGTCACCGTCGTCGTTGGCCGCGCCGTTGTAGCCGACCTCCTGCCCGGGTGCCAGGCAGATCGTCATGTGCCCGCCCAGGTGGGCGCTCGAGTACACCTTGACGTGGTCCTTGATGCCGGGCCCGGAGATGCCGTGGTTCGCCCATGACGAGTCCTCGTCGGCGATCCAGCTCTCCCACCAGTGGTCGTCCCCCGACCAGTTGGCGCGCTGGCCGGCGAAGTCGGCGTTCTCCCAGACGCAGAACTCACCGCTCGGGCAGTCGGCGGCGCCGGCCGGTGCGGCGGCCGCGGCGAGCCCGCCGGTCAGCAGGAGGACGGCGGTCGCCGCGGAGGCGAGGGTGCGCTTCACGGTCATGGCGATGAAGAACCTTTCTCTGGGGTGTTCCCGTGGTGGTGCGCGGCGGAGATCTCCGCCGCGCGGTGCAGTGCGCTGGTGCGCAGCCGCTCATGGACGGTCAGCTGGTCGCGCCGGAGGGAACGGACCTGGGCGAGCTCGGCCGACTCGAGCCGGGCCTCCACCGACGCCAGGCCGCTCCCGCGACGGCACCCCTGCTCAACGGCCCTGTCCCGAGCGCCGGTCCGCAACTCACCGGCCGAGTCCAGGCAGCGGATGTACCGGGCCCGGGCCGCACGGTGGGCCGGATCGGCGCGCATCCGCGCGGCGGCCTCGGCGCCCAGGTTGTTGACGGTCACCTCCGCACGGAACCAGCGGCGCTGGTCGCCGTAGAGGGTGTGCCGGGCAGCGGCCAGACAGCCGTCCGTGTGGGCGCGGACGGTGTGGCCGGTGGGCAGGGTGAGGGACAGCTCCGTGGGACCCGCGCCGAAGAGCGCGGCCTGGAGCCGCCCGCTCTCCTCCGGCGACGAGGGCTTGCCCGTTGTGGTGAGGCCCCGTTCGGCGAGACACCGGTCCACCAGGACCTTCTGCGCGTACCGGATCAGTGCGGCCCGTTCCCGTCCGTTCGCCGGCGGGTCCGGGGCGGACCGGGCGGCCCCGGCCGCGCATCCGGCGAGGACGAGGGCCGCGACGGCGGCGCACGCGGTTCGCAGGGCACGCACGGCTCAGCCGGCCTCGCAGCCTTGATCGGTGTCGGCGACGCCGTCGATCCGGGTTCCCCAGGACCAGTTGTCGCTGTGGTCGTAGGGGCGGATCAGCCGGGCGTAGCAGGTGCCGCGGGCCCAGTCGATCGCGTACACGTCGCGGTTGACGTCGGAACGGAAGGAGGCGGCGTTGTCGTGCAGGAAGCCGGGGACGTCCCGGTAGCCCGGTGGGCTGTAGCACCATCCGGTGCCGTGCTGTCCGGCCCCGGTCCAGAAGCAGACCTGGCCGGGGGCGGCGGGCGCGACGGGGACCGCGCCCGCCGGGGCGGAGAGCAGTGCGGGGGAGAGGGCGGCGGCGAGTGCGGCGGCGGGCAGGGCGGACCTGTGGAGCATGGCGGTTCCCGGAGTGCGGTGACGGACCCCGTCCCTGGCGACGGGAGGACGCGATCAAGCTGCCCTGCCCCGATCACCGTCATGCGCCGTTCACCCGAAGGGGGACGGGACTCCCCGGAAGTAGCGTTTCTGCAGGTCAGTGCCTCTGTCGGGGACGCGGTGGCCTCACCCCGCCGCTCCGCCCGCAGCGCCCAGCTTGCGGATGATGCGGGTCAGGTCGGCCGGGGCGGCCGCGAGGCGGACCGGCCTGCCCGCGTCGTCGAGTTCGGCGATGTGCCAGCTTCTGGGGACGGTGTCGCCGTCGCCGCCCCGGGCGCGCCGCACCTCCTTGACGGTGAGCCGCTCCACCGGGATCCGTTTCGCCGCGAACCGGTCCGGGCCAGGGTGGGGTGTCACCGCGGGCGGGCCGTCTCCGAGGACGATGTGGGTGCCGAAGCCGTTCGGGTTGTAGTCGGTGTGCTCCAGGAAGCGAGCGGCCAGGAACACCTCCTCGGGGGACTCTCGGGTCACTTCGGCTGCTGCGGCCTCCTCGGGAGTAAGGACGCGGGTGGCTCGCCAGGCCCAGGTGAAGAGGCCCAGCGAGGCAAGCGAGCCCGCGGCCGCCCACGTGATCGCTACGGGCGAGGCGAGGAGGGACGCGGGGTGGAGGTAGCAGAGCGGTAGCAGCCACAGGGACGTACCGACGAGCGCACCCGCGAAGGGAAGGGCCGACGGAAGGACCTCGTCGTCGGGCAGCCGGCGCCCGCGCAGACGCAGCAGCACCCGGGCGCCGGGATAGCCCGCGGCGAGGGCGCACGCGGCCGCGATGACGGCCAGTTCTCCGGCGCCGGTGAAGTGCTCGCGCCACACGTGGTGCTCTCCGGCGACCTCCCTCACCTGGCTGCGCCAGATGGCCAGTTCGACGCTGTCGCCGGGCTGGAACCCCTGGGCGCCTTCCTGCGAGACCGCGAGCCGCCTCAACGGCCGGCCGTCGGCGAAGTACAGCCAGCTGCGCTCCTTCCCGGTGCCGACCTCCGTCCGCGCGATCACGGCCGGCACGGTGGTCAGGCACTCGCCGGGCTCCGCCGTCTCCGTGGTGCACGGGGTGGCCGACCGCCACGCCGGCTTCCCCGACTCGGCGATCGGCACGAACCAGGCGGCCAGCCCGGCGCCCGCGAGCAGCAGCGCGCACAGAACCAGCCACACGGCCGAGCCGCGCCCGGCGGTGCGGTACGAGATGACGGGGACGTGGCTTGACTCCGGGGCGCCGTATCGGCGGTGCACCGCGCGGAGCGCGTCCAGCTCCGCGTCGAAGTCCGAGCGGACGTCGATGGACCCGCTCCACGGCAGCGGCAGGCGCCGACTGCGTCCGTTTCGCAGCACCACGCTGACGCGACGGATGTCCTGGTGGCGTCCGTGCTGGAGGTACACGCGCAGGTCGGCGACGTCGTGCCAGGGCAGGCTCCGGCGGCGCAGCAGCGTCCGGGAGTGCAGGCCGTACGCGTCGGCGCTCACCCGGGCGGTGGCCCCGTGGAGGCACGCGAACCCCACCGACGCGACAAGCAGGCCCCCGTATGCCCACGGGTCCACGAGCCTGCCCAGGTACGCCACGCGCACCGCGGCCAGGATCGCCCCGGCCGCCCCGAGTCCGAGGATGAACCACAGGCCGCGGTTCGGGTGGGGACGGCAGATCACTTCCCGGGCATCGGTCATGCGCGGAATCGTGTCATCGGCCGGGCTGCACTTGCTTGTGCGGGGTGCGGCAACTCTCCGGCCCGCAGCGCTGCCGACTTGATACGACGTGAGGTCCAGTTCGCCGGGTGCTGCGGGAGGGGCTCCGTCGCACCCGGGGCCGGGGGCACGGCGGGCGCTGCCCCGCCGTGCGTACCGCCATGTCGGAACCGCACGGAGGACGAGCGACGCGGGCTGAACGAAGATCGAAAGAGCTTCTGGCGGGTCCCCAGACGTAGTCGTCGTCAACGGGATCGCGGATCCTCCGGTCCACTGCTCACGAGCCGCCTTCCTTGCCGACGGAGTCGCGGATCCTGCAAACGGTGTAGGGTCCACGACTCCGATGGCAGAGGTTCCTGCCGAAACGCGGAATCCGCGCGCAGTTGACCGTGCTGAAGTCGGTCGCTCACTGACAATCAGTGGTACCTCCTCGGTCGTGCCCGTGACAGCGAGTGAGGCTCCATGGTCTGGCTGATCGCCGGTTTTGGCGGAGGGCGCACCCTGCTGAGCTACGACCTGAGCAGGGTGCGCCCTCCGCCGCACGGTGGAGACGACCCGCCGTAGTGGACGATGCGCGGCTGCCACGTCCACGGCCAGCATGGAGGTCATGACGACAGCGCCCGCTCCGCTCCCCGCCGTCTCTACCGCCCCCGCGCCCGTCTGGGCCCGCCGCGCCGCCCACGCCATCGCCCTCTGCGCCGTCCCGTCCGGTCTCTGGCGCATCGCCATGGCATCCGGTGTCTACGTCGGCTACAGCGACGAGGTCCTGCGCGACGTCTTCGACATCCCGGGATGGGGTATCGCGTACGTCGTCGGGCTCTCCGTCGTCGCCGAGGTGGCCGCCCTGTTCCCGCTGCTACTTGTGAGCGACCGGTGGCGGCCACTGCGCCCCCGAACACTCGCCGCGCTGGCCTGGACCGCCTCGGCCGTCTTGGTCCTGGTGGCACTGGGGCAACTCGTGGCTGCCTTCACCGTCGAGAGCCAGACGTACATGTCAAGTGGTACGGCACAGACCGTCTGGGGCTTCGCCTTCGCCCCGCTGTTCGCCATCCCGGCATTGATGACGGCCGTGACCTGGTCGTACACGAAGCGGCACCGGGCTCAGGGCCAGGTATGACCCCGACCACGTGCACCTGGAGAAGTTGGGGAAGAGCCCCAACGAAGATCCCTGCTGGATGTAGTCATTGCCAACGGGACCGCGGATTCGATAGTCCACTGCCAACGAACTGCCATCGCTGCTGACGAAGTCGCGGATCCTGGAAACGGGTCACAGCCGGGCGGCCTTCAGCGCCATGTGCAGCAGCAGCCGGTCCTCGCCGTCGTCGAGATCGAGCCCGGTGAGCTGCTCGACCCGGGACAGGCGGTAGTAGAGGGTCTGGCGGTGGATGCCGAGAGCGGAGGCCGCACGGCCCGCCTGACCGGCGCAGTCCAGGAACAGCTCGGCGGTACGGGCGAGTTCGGCATGCGCAGGCTTGAGCAGCGCCGCGGCCGAGGGGTCGCGGGACCGGCCCGGGGGCAGCGCGGTCAGCAGTCGGTACGGGCCGATCGAAGACCAGTCGGCGACCGGACCGAGCCCGGGCTCGGCGAGGACGGCGCGTGCGGCCGAGGCGGCCTCCCGCCAGGAGGCGGCGAGGTCGTCCATGCCCCGGCGCGGGAGGGCGATGCCCGCGGCGACCGATGCGGCGTCCTCCGAGAGCCGGCCGGCCGCGGTGAGAGCGGGTGCGAGCACATCGGCGGCGCGCAGGCGCACCAGGACGGCGAGGGCATGCCCGTCCGCACCGCCGCCGGCCGGGTCCGCGACACGGGACCCCTCGTCCGGCTTCGGTCCGCCGCGTCCGCCCTTCCTGGTCCTTCCCGGCGAGGCCGTGGCACCGTGGCCCGGCTCGCCGGGGCCGGCGGGGGCACCGTCTTCCGCCTGGGGCCCGGCGGAGCCGGCGGGCCAGGGCACCGTGCACAGGGCCGACGCCCCGGCGACGGCACGGGCCGACGGGGCGTCCCCGGAGGACCACGGGGCCATGCACACCACGGTGTGGAGCCCTTCGGCGGCAGGCCCGAGCGCTGTGCGGAGGGCCGCGAGGGCCATGTCGTACTGCCAGCCGCGCTCGGCGGTGAGCACGGCGCGGAACTCCCGGGACAGATCCGTGCCCGCCCGTTCCTCGTCGGCGAGCAGGGCGCCGATCCGGTCGGTCACCTGCATGGCCGAGGTCAGCTGCCCGGCCGTCGGCCCGGGCCGGGAGTCGAGCAGCCACACGTAGCCGAGGACGATCCCACGATGGCGGACGGGGAGGCAGATCCGGTCCCGGAAGACTCCGGCCTCAGGGGCGGCCGGGATCCGCACCGGGCCGGTCGCCCGGGTGATGCCGAAGCCCTCGAACCAGGAGCGCACCGCGGGGGTGGACTTCCTGGTGAGGATCGAGCGGGTGCGCACGGGGTCCATGGCGCTGTCGTCGTCGCCGTCGTGCGCGCCGAAGGCGATCAGTCCGAAATCCCGGTTCTCCAGGGTCGCCGGGGCGCCCAGCAGCCCCGATATCTCGTCCACCAGTTCCTGGTAATCGCCCTTCACCCGGACATTCTCCCATCGGAGGGACACCTCTTCAGACAAATGTCTGAAGAGGTGCGGCTGGATGCGTGACAGGTGTCGATGGCCCGCCGTCGGAGCGATATTTAGGTTTCACGGTGGTTATCCGTGCCGTACACCGCGCAGTCGGTTCCGGCCCCCTGCTACCCGTGTTCCGTGGAGGTGCCCGTGCTGGGTCCCGTGATCCTCGCCGCGTCACGCAGCGACAGGATGCGTCGTCTCGTCTCGGCCGCGCCGATGACGAAGCAGGTCGTCGACCGCTTCATCCCCGGAGAGACGGTCGATCAGGTCATCCCGATCGTCGCCGACCTCACCGCCACGGGCCTCGAGGTCACCCTGGACGTGGTGGGCGAGGACATCACCAACCGTGAGCAGGCGACCGCCGCGCGCGACGCCTATCTACGGCTGGTCGAGCACCTCGAGCCCCTGGGCCTGGGCACCAGGGCCGAGATGTCGGTCAAGCTCTCGATGTTCGGCCAGTCCCTGGAGGGCGGCCACGAGCTGGCGCTCGAGAACGTCCGCCCGGTCGTCGAGGCCGCCGCCGCGATCGGCACCACGGTCACCCTGGACGCCGAGGACCACACCACCCTGGACTCGATGTTCGCCATCCACGAGGAGCTGCGGAGGGACTTCCCGCAGACCGGTTGCGTGATCCAGGCCTATCTCTTCCGCACGGAGGAGGACGCCCGCCGCCTCGCCGCCAACGGCAGCCGCGTGCGTATCGTCAAAGGCGCGTACAAGGAGCCGGCCCCCGTCGCCTACCAGGACAAGGCCGAGGTCGACAAGGCGTACGTCCGTATCCTGAAGATCCTCATGGAGGGCACGGGATACCCGATGATCGGGTCCCACGACCCGCGACTCATCTCCGTCAGCCAGGAGCTCGCGCGCCGCGCCGGGCGCAAACTGGACGAGTACGAGTTCCAGATGCTGTACGGGATCCGGAGCGACGAGCACCTGCGGTTGGCGGCCGGGGGCCACCGGATGCGGGTGTACACCGCGTACGGGACCGACTGGTACGGCTACTTCATGCGCCGCCTCGCCGAGAAGCCGGCCAACCTGTTGTTCTTCGTCCGCTCGATGATCACCAAGAACTGATGCGGAGAGGGAGCCTCGACTGCCACCACCCAGACGCCTGCCGGATGGTGACAGCCGCCGCCTTTCGGCCGACCGAGCCGGACCCCTTTCCGCGCAGGGGAGTCACGGAACTCGTGACTCCGCCCCGAGGGTCTTCCCACTCGCCCGCCGCAGCGAGCGCGTGGTGGTCAAGCCCTGACCGCGACTCGACACATGCCACCGCTTCAGCTCCTCCCGGCTGGAGTCATCCATTCACTCGGAAGAGGTAGCCATGGACGCTGTGACCCAGGTCCCCACCCCCGTCAACGAGCCGGTGCACGGCTACGCTCCCGGTTCGGCCGAGCGCGCCCGGCTGGAGGCCAAGCTCAAGGAGCTGGCCGAGAACCCCATCGACCTCCCGATGACCATCGGCGGCGAGAAGCGCATGGGCGGCGGGGAGGAGTTCAAGGTCGTCCAGCCGCACAACCACCAGGCCGTCATCGGCACCTTCCGGGGCGCCACCCGGCAGGACGCGCAGGACGCGATCGACGCGGCCCTCGCCGCCGCCCCGGCGTGGCGCGCGATGTCGTTCGACGACCGCGCCGCGATCATCCTGCGCGCCGCCGAGCTGCTGGCCGGTCCCTGGCGCGAGACCCTGGCCGCCTCCACGATGCTGGGCCAGTCGAAGACCGCGCAGCAGGCCGAGATCGACACTCCCTGCGAGCTCATCGACTTCTGGCGGTTCAACGTCGCCTACGCCCGCCAGATCCTGGCCGAGCAGCCGCCGGCCAACTCGCCGGGTGTGTGGAACCGGCTGGACCACCGCCCGCTGGAGGGCTTCGTCTACGCGATCACGCCGTTCAACTTCACGGCCATCGCCGGCAACCTGCCCACCGCCCCGGCCCTGATGGGCAACGTGGTGCTCTGGAAGCCGTCCCCGACCCAGACCCACGCCGCCGTGCTCCTCATGGAGCTGCTGGAGGAGGCCGGGCTGCCCAAGGGCGTCATCAACCTGGTCACGGGCGACGGCATCGCCGTCTCCGAGGTCGCGCTGAACCACCCCGACCTGGCCGGTATCCACTTCACCGGCTCGACCCGGACCTTCCAGCACCTGTGGAAGACGGTCGGCAACAACATCGAGAAGTACCGCTCCTACCCGCGCATCGTCGGCGAGACCGGCGGCAAGGACTTCGTGGTCGCGCACCCGAGCGCCGACCGCGCGATCCTGAAGACCGCGCTGACCCGCGGCGCCTTCGAGTTCCAGGGCCAGAAGTGCTCCGCGACATCGCGTGCGTACATCCCGGCCTCCATCTGGAACTCGGGCTTCAAGGAGGAGTTCGCGACCGAGGTCGACGGCATCAGGATGGGTGACGTCACCGACCTGACGAACTTCATCGGCGCCGTCATCGACGAGCGCGCCTTCGCCAAGAACAAGGCCGCGATCGACCGTGCGAAGGAAGACCCGAACTGCACGATCGTCGCCGGAGGCACGTACGACGACTCCGAGGGCTGGTTCGTCCGTCCCACGGTCGTCGAGTGCACGGACCCTTCGAGCGAGGTCTTCACCACCGAGTACTTCGGCCCGTTCCTCGCGGTGCACGTCTACGAGGACGACAGGTACGAGGAGATGCTGGAGCAGATGGAGTCGGTGTCGGCGTACGCGCTGACCGGCTCGGTCATCTCCGGTGACCGTGCGGCGACGGCGTACACGATGGACAAGCTCCGCTACGCCGCGGGCAACTTCTACATCAACGACAAGTCGACCGGCGCCGTCGTCGGCCAGCAGCCCTTCGGCGGCGGCCGTGCCTCCGGCACCAACGACAAGGCGGGCGCTCCGCAGAACCTGATGCGCTGGACGCTGACCCGCGCGATCAAGGAGACGCTGGTCCCGCCGACCGAGTACGGCTACCCGCACATGGGCTGACGCCCCGCGTGCCGGGCCGCACGGCCCGGCTCCGTGAACACCGCCCCCCGCCGGTCCCCCACAGACCGGCCGGGGGCGGCTCACGTCCGGCGACCGGCCGGGAGCGGGCTTAGGCTGCTGGGGAGGGGTTCCGCGCGAGGAGGCACGCCATGCCTGGTTCCACCACCCTCGGTCCCGGTCACGGGGTCGACGCCATCGAGCACTCCGATGCGCAGCGACTCGCTTCCGTGATGAAGGAGCTGCACCGGCTCCTGGAGGCGGCGGGACCTGACCGGATCACGGATCCGCAGGTCGCCGCGCTGTGCGGCGGTGAGGCGCACCACCGCGAGGAGTTCACCGGCTGGGTCGGGCGGGTCGCCCGCGAGCTGGAGAAGGCCACTTCCCGGTAGGACGCGGCGTCGGGGCGCGCGCCGCGCGGAGCGGGGCCCGGTCAGGGGCCCAGGACCCGGCCCGGGTCCGGCCGGCGGCCGGTTCGCACGCACGGCGGCGGACCGGGCCGTTCGCGCGGGGTCCGGATCGGCCGGGGCGTCCCTGTGCAGGCCGGGCGGCTCGTCGCGTGCGGCGGCTGGGAGCGCGGCAGCGGTGGGCCCGACCCGCCCCCGGAGGTGGCGGATTACCGACTCCGGGACGGGCCTCGGAAGGAGTGGGGCCGCCCGGGACTGACAGAGTTGCCCGCATGACGGACAACACGACCGGGTCGCTGCGCACGGCCCACACCTACCAGCTGTCCGAAGCCGCCCTCGGTGAGATCCGCGCCCTGCTCGACGCCGCCTTCGACGGCGACTTCGACGACGACGACTGGTCCCACGGCCTCGGCGGTGTCCACGCCTTCATCCGCGACCGGGACGGCCTCGCCGCCCATGGCAGTGTGATCATGCGCCGGGTGGTGCACGGCGGACGCTCGTACCGCGTCGGCTATGTCGAGGCGGTCGCCGTCCGGGCCGACCGCCGGCGCCACGGGCTGGGCGGGCGGGTGATGGGCGCCCTGGAGAGGGTGATCGACGGAGCGTACGAACTCGGCGCGCTCTCGGCTTCCGACGACGGTGCGGAGCTGTACCGCTCCCGCGGCTGGCGGCTGTGGCGCGGCCGGATCGGGACCCTCGGCCCCGACGGCGTCGTCCCTCTCCCGGACGAGGAGGGCTCCACCTTTCTCCGGCAGCCGTCCGGACGGCCCTTCCCGGAGCCCGATGCGGCCTCCTTGCTCTTCGACTGGCGGGACGGCGACGTGCTCTGACCCGTCAGTCGCCGGGGGCGCGGGCCCAGTTGACCCTCCCCGTCGTCCGTTCGCCGGAGCTGCCGGGACGCTTCCGGATGCGCCCTCCCCACCAGCGGTTCTTCAAGATCGCGTCTCAGATAGTAGGAAGTCCGACTAATTGTGGAGACAGTGAGGCCCCGCTCCCTTAGCTTTGTAGGAGCCGAACGTCTCGCTCGATCCAGCGAATGGCGGCCGAGCCGGAGCCCCGAGGCAGGCAACCCCTGCGGCCCGCTCCCCGCCCCTTCCGGCGCCTTCGATCGTTCCCGATCTCAAGGAGTCGACCATGTCCGAGCAGACCCTTCTCCGCCGCCGCGTCCGTCACGCGCCCCGGGTGAGCGAGTCCGACCGCAGGAGCGCCGCCGCGAACGCCGCCGCCGCCCTGCAGCGCGCCCTCGACCGCAGGGACAACGGCGGCGAGACCGGCCACTGACCGGAGACCGGCCGGTGGCGCCCGGGGGTCACCGGCCCCACCGGACCGGGTGCCGGGCAGGCCGCGCGACGCGTCCGCATGATGGACATCGAGTGTCATCCGATGGGACGGGGAGTACGGTGCGGATATGTCTCGCAGCCTCAATCTCGCAGTGATCCCCGGCGACGGCATCGGCCAGGAGGTCGTGGCCCAGGGCCTCAAGGTCCTCTCGGCCGTGCTCCCTCAGGACGTGAAGCTGGAGACCCAGGAGTACGACCTCGGCGCCAAGCGCTGGCACCGCACCGGCGAGACCCTCCCGGACGCGGAGCTGGACTCCCTCAGGCGGCACGACGCGATCCTCCTGGGAGCGATCGGCGACCCGTCCGTGCCGTCCGGCGTCCTGGAGCGGGGGCTGCTGCTCAAGCTGCGGTTCGCCTTCGACCACTACGTCAACCTGCGTCCCTCCAAGCTCTTCCCGAACACCGCGACCCCGCTGGCCGGCCGCCCCGAGATCGACTTCGTGGTCGTCCGCGAAGGCACCGAGGGCCCCTACACCGGCAACGGCGGATCCCTGCGCACGGGCACGCCGGCTGAGGTCGCCACCGAGGTCAGCGTCAACACGGCGTACGGCGTCGAGCGGGTCGTCAGGGACGCGTTCGCGCGGGCCGACGCCCGCCCCCGCAGGAAGCTGACGCTGGTCCACAAGAACAACGTCCTCGTCCACGCGGGCCACATGTGGAAGAAGATCTTCGACGAGGTCGCCCGGGAGTACCCCGCGGTCACCACCGACTATCTGCATGTCGACGCCGCGACGATCTTCTTCGTCACCCAGCCCGAGCGCTTCGACGTCATCGTCACCGACAACCTTTTCGGTGACATCCTCACGGACCTCGCCGCCGCCGTGACCGGCGGTATCGGCCTGGCCGCCTCCGGGAACATCAATCCGACGGGTGAATTCCCGTCGATGTTCGAGCCCGTCCACGGCTCCGCGCCCGACATCGCCGGCACCGGAAAGGCCGACCCCACGGCCACGATCCTGTCCGTCGCCCTCCTCCTGCGCCACCTCGGTCACGAGGCCGAGGCCGTCCGTATCGAGGACGCCGTCGCCGCCGACCTGGCGGACCGACGGGGGCCCCGCCCCGGCTCGGGCTCAGGGGGAGGCAGCCCCCGCACCACCGACGAGATCGGCGACGCGCTCGCCGTACGGGTGGCGGGCTGACCCCTCGACTCTCGAAACCTCGAAGCCGCCGGGTCGCACTCGCACCCGGCGGCTTCTCCTCTGCGGCCTCCGGGTGCCACCATCAACCCATGGGCCGCAGCCCACGCTGTTCCGTTCCGGCCCCCACGCACTGCGATAATCGAACGTGGGGCCGCACCATGCGGAGAAGCTCGGACGTCCTAGTACAGCCGTACGCAGGGCGAGCAGACGTACAGACGTGAGCGCGGTCCGTCACAACCAAACGGTGAAGGACACGCAGACATGACGACGCCCTCGATCGAGCTCAAGCCCTCCTCGACCCCACTGTCCGACGCGGAGCGCGAGGCGATCCTGGCCAATCCGGGATTCGGCCGCCACTTCACCGATCACATGGTGACGATCAAGTGGACGGAGGGTCGCGGCTGGCACGACGCCCAGCTCACCCCGTACGCCCCGCTGTCGATCGACCCGGCCAACATGACCCTGCACTACGCGCAGGAGATCTTCGAGGGGCTGAAGGCCTACCGCAGGCCCGACGGCTCGGTCGCCACCTTCCGGCCCGACGCGAACGCCCGGCGCTTCCAGCTCTCCGCCCGCCGCCTGGCCATGCCGGAGCTGCCGGTCGAGACGTTCATCGAGGCCTGTGACGCCCTGGTCCAGCAGGACAAGGCATGGGTCCCGGAGCACGGCGGGGAGGCATCCCTCTACCTGCGTCCGTTCATGTTCGCCAACGAGGTCGGCCTGGGCGTCCGTCCGGCCAACGAGTACCTGTTCATCGTCATCGCCTCGCCGGCCGGCCCGTACTTCCCCGGCGGCGTCAAGCCCGTCTCCGTCTGGCTGTCGGAGAACTACGTCCGCGCCGTCCCGGGCGGCATCGGCTTCGCCAAGACCGGCGGCAACTACGCCGCCTCCCTCCTCGCGCAGGCCGAGGCGGCGGCCAAGGGCTGCGACCAGGTCGTCTGGCTCGACGCGCTGGAGCACCGGACCGTCGAGGAGATGGGCGGCATGAACCTGTACTTCGTGTACGGGGACAGGATCGTCACGCCCGAGCTCACCGGATCGCTGCTCGCCGGCATCACGCGCGACTCCCTTCTCACGCTCGCCCGCGACCTCGGCTACGAGTCCGAGGAGGGCAGGATCACCACCGACCAGTGGAGGCGCGACACCGAGAACGGCACCCTCACCGAGGTCTTCGCGTGCGGCACCGCCGCCGTCATCACGCCCGTCGGCACGGTCAAGTCCGCCGGCGGTGAGTGGACCCAGTCGAACGGTGAGCCGGGCAAGGTCACGATGGAGCTGCGCAAGGCCCTCCTGGACATCCAGACCGGCACGGCCGCGGACGAGCACGGCTGGATGCACGAGCTCGGCTGAGCCGTCGGCCCGACCGGGCCCGGCGGTGCGGGAAGCGCCCCGCGCCGCCCGGTCCGACCGCGGGAACCGCGCCGCCCGGTCCGGGCCGCGCGGTTCCCGCTTCGCGACGGTGGTCCCGCCGGGGCGCCACCCCGCCGGTCTCCGGATCTGTGTGGGGGCCCGGCCGCCGTTCCGGTCTCCCGATCCGTACGCCCCCGCCGCCCCGGTCGACCCGCTCTCGCGGCGGCTTCAGGGCGCCCCGGCCGCCGCCCGCTCGGCCCGGGCGCACCACCGGCGCCGTTTCGGTCCCGGCGGGGCCGCGACACCCCGTACGTGAGCCCACCCGCCAGGCCCGGCGGTACGAGGCCGAAGTCCGCACCCACGGTCGGACCGAGCTGCGGGCCCCCGTGGAACGGGGGCGAGAGGGCGAGGAGCCCGACGGCCGCGCCGAGTGCCCGCGCCGCCGTCGCCCGGGGCTCCCAGCCGGCGCGGAACCGGTACACGCCGCCCCGCACACCGAGGAAGCGCGCCGCTGGACGAGCGCGGCCGGGCCGCCGTGCGCCGCGACACGAGTGCGAGCGGTGCCGTCAGGGCCGCATCGGTGACGGTGCCCGCGACGACCGAGGGTGCCTGCCCGGAGTCCCAGGCCGAAGGGCACCGGCCGTCAGCCGAAGACGATCACGCCGAGGCGGAGGCCGGAGCCCGGCAGGATCGCCACTGGATCGCGGTGGCCGCTCGTCCGCTTCGCTTCGGGGGCGTCGACTCCGCGTTGTTCGATCGGCATCGGCTCTCCCGTTCTGTCGGGAATGAATTGAGTGCTGCTCAATGTGAACCGGGTGTCTCTCCTTGTCAATGCTTCCTGCGTGAGGAACTCGGGGTTAGAGTGACGTTCGAACATCTGGAATCGGATGGAAAGATTCCGGAGCGGTGCATCCGGCAGGAGAGCCCGGCGTGGCTCCAGGGAGGCGTGGTGACGTGCGACTGACCCCGACCGAGCGGGACCGGCTGCTGCTGTTCGGCGCGGCCGAACTGGCCCGGGCCCGGCGTGCCCGAGGGCTCAAGCTCAATGTCCCCGAGGCGACCGCGCTGATCGCCGACACGGTCTGCGAGGCGGCGCGGGACGGCCGTCGGCTCGCCGAGGCCGTCGAGGCGGCCCGTTCCGTACTCGGCCCCGAGGACGTGCTCCCCGGTGTCACCGACGTCGTCACCGAGGTCCACGTCGAGGCCGTCTTCGACGACGGATCGCGGCTGGCCGTCGTCTACGACCCGATCGGCGGCGGCAGCCTCGGCGACTCCGCGCCCGGTGCATTGCTGCCCGGCCCCGCGGGCCCCGAGCCGGAGCCCGCGGTGCGGCTCACGGTGCGCAACACGGCGGCCGTGCCGGTCAGCGTCACCTCCCACTTCCACTTCTTCGAGGCCAATCCGCGACTCGACTTCGACCGGGCGGCGGCCTACGGCATGCGGCTCTGTGTCCCCGCGGGCTCGTCCGTCCGCTTCGGCCCCGGCGACGAGGTCCGGGTCGGGCTCGTGCCGATCGGCGGCGACCGCGTCGCGATCGGCTTCGCGGGCCTGGTCGACGGCCCGCTGGATGCTCCGGGAGCGAAGGCGAAGGCCCTGCACCGGGCCGCCGCCTGCGGCTATCTCGGGGCCCACCGGCACCCCGCACCACGGGAGTCCCGGCAGCAGGCGCCCTGCCGGCCGGAGGAGGACCGGTGACCGGCATCGACCCGCTCGAGTACGCGAGCGTGCACGGCCCGCGCGCCGGGGACCGGGTGGTCCTCGGCGACTCCGGCCTGGTCGTCCGCGTCGAGTCCGACTCGCAGCAGGCGGGGGACGAGTTCCTCGCGGGCTTCGGCAAGACCGCCCGTGACGGACTCCACCTCAAGGCGGCCGCCGTCCGTGACACCTGCGACATCGTCATCAGCAACGTGCTCGTCATCGACGCCGTCCAGGGCATCCGCAAGGTGTCCATCGGCATCCGCGAGGGCCGCATCGCCGGCATCGGCCGGGCCGGGAACCCGGACACCCTCGACGGAGTGGACGTCGTCGTCGGCACCGGAACGACGATCGTGTCCGGCGAAGGGCTCATCGCCACCGCCGGTGCCGTGGACACCCATGTCCATCTGCTCTCCCCGCGGGTGATGGAGGCGTCACTCGCCTCCGGTGTCACGACGATCGTCGGGCAGGAGTTCGGCCCGGTCTGGGGCGTCGGCGTCAACTCCCCCTGGGCGCTCGGGCACGCCTTCGGCGCCTTCGACGCCTGGCCCGTCAACATCGGTTTCCTGGCGCGCGGCTCGTCCTCCGGGGAGGCCCCGCTCGTCGAGGCCCTCGCCGAGGGCGGCGCCTCGGGCTTCAAGGTCCACGAGGACATGGGCGCCCACACCCGCGCGCTCGACACGGCGCTGCGGGTGGCCGAGGAGTACGACGTCCAGGTCGCGCTGCACAGCGACGGCCTCAACGAATGCCTCTCCGTCGAGGACACGCTGAAGGTGCTGGAGGGCCGGACCGTCCACGCCTTCCACATCGAGGGCTGCGGCGGGGGACACGTACCGAACGTGCTCAGGATGGCGGGCGTGCAGAACGTCATCGGCTCCTCCACCAACCCCACCCTGCCCTTCGGCCGGGACGCGGTCGCCGAGCACTACGGGATGATCGTCTCCGTACACGACCTCAAGACCGACCTGCCCGGCGACGCGGCCATGGCCCGGGACCGGATCCGCGCCGGGACGATGGGGGCCGAGGACGTGCTGCACGACCTCGGCGCGATCGGCATCACCTCCTCCGACGCCCAGGGCATGGGCCGTGCGGGCGAGACCGTGCGGCGCACCTTCGCCCTGGCCGGGAAGATGAAGTCGGAACTGGGCCCCATGGAGGGCGACGGTGCGCACGACGACAACGCGCGCGTCCTGCGCTACCTGGCCAAACTGACCGTCAACCCCGCGATCGCCCACGGCCTTGCGCACGAGGTCGGCTCGATCGAGCCGGGCAAGCTCGCCGACATCGTGCTGTGGAAGCCGCAGTTCTTCGGCGCGAAGCCGCAACTGGTGCTGAAGGCGGGCTTTCCGGCCTACGGGGTGACCGGCGACCCGAACGCCGCGACCGACACCTGTGAACCGCTCGTCCTCGGACCGCAGTTCGGGGCCCACGGCGCGACCCCCGCCGAGATCTCCGTGGCATTCGTGTCCCAGGCCGCGGCCGCCCTCGGCGGAGACAACCTGCCCACCCGCAGGCGGCGGGTCGG
Source organism: Streptomyces sp. HNM0645 (assembly GCF_030056615.1). Lineage (NCBI taxonomy): Bacteria > Bacillati > Actinomycetota > Actinomycetes > Kitasatosporales > Streptomycetaceae > Streptomyces > Streptomyces sp. HNM0645. Next base: position 123,157 of record NZ_JASHLT010000015.1, read on the forward strand.
GGTACGCGGCACCCGGGGCATCGGCCCCCGCGACCTGCTCCTCAACTCCCGTGTCGGCGAGGTGGCCGTGGACGCGCGCAGCGGGCTCGTCACACTCGACGGGGATCCCCTGCGCTCCGATCCGGTCGAGTCGATGTCCCTGAACCGCCTGTACTTCCTCTGAGCCGTCGAGCCGCCCGAGTCCCCGAGTTCGCTCCGAACCCTCTCCACAAGGACCTGTGATGACGTTCCGTATGCCGCCCGAGTGGGCCCCGCACGAGCGCACCTGGATGGCCTGGCCCGGCCCCAACCCGACCTTCAGCGACGACGGGGAGCTCGCCCGGGCGCGTGCCGCCTGGGCCTCCGTCGCCCGCGCCGTACGCCGCTACGAGCCGGTCACCATGGTGGTGGGGCCGGGGCAGACGGAGGGCGCGCGCGAACTGCTCGGCGCGGACGTCGAGATCGTGGAGCGCGAGTTGGACGACGCGTGGATGCGGGACATCGGCCCGACGTTCGTCACCGACGGCGAGGGCGGGCTGGCCGCCGTGGACTGGGTGTTCAACGGCTGGGGCGCCCAGGACTGGGCCCGCTGGGAGCACGACTCCAAGATCGCCCGACATGTGGCCGACCTGGCGGGCGCCCCTGTCCTCTCCTCGCCCCTCGTCAACGAGGGCGGCGCCATCCACGTCGACGGCGAGGGCACGGTCCTGCTGACCGAAACCGTCCAGCTCGGCGCCGGGCGGAACCCCGACTGGACGCGAGAGCGGGTCGAGGCGGAGATCCACTCCAGGCTCGGCACGAGCAAGGCGATCTGGCTGCCGCACGGCCTGGCCGGCGACTACGGCAGGTACGGCACGCAGGGCCACGTCGACATCGTCGCGGCGTTCGCCCGGCCGGGTGTGGTGCTCGTCCACAGCCAGAAGGACCCGGCCCACCCGGACCACGAGCGTTCGAGGACCTATGCGGAGATCCTGCGCGGCAGAACGGACGCCCGCGGCCGCACCCTGGAGGTCGTGGAGATCCCGGCGCCGACCGTGCTGAAGGACGAGAACGGGGAGTGGGTCGACTACTCCTACATCAACCACTACCTCTGCAACGGGGGAGTGGTCCTGTGCTCCTTCGACGACCCCAACGACGAGATCGCGGCAGGCGTCTTCCGCCGCCTCTTCCCGGAGCGGACGGTGACCCTCGTCGACGCCCGCACGATCTTCGCGGGCGGCGGGGGGATCCACTGCATCACCCAGCAGCAGCCGCGGGTCTGACCTCGTGCCCGGCCTCGGGAGCGGCGGCCCGCGGATACGCCCGGGGGGCCGCCACGGGGCGGTCGGGGGATCGGGTAGAACGTACGGGTGAACGTTCCACCGGCCCCCCGACGCCGCAACACCGCACCACCCCGCGAGGAGGTGCTCGCCGCGGCGATGGCGACGATCGCCGAGCACGGGCTCGACGGGCTCACCATGGCCGGGCTCGGCCGCGAGGTCGGGATGAGCAGCGGCCACCTGCTCTACTACTTCCGCACCAAGGACGAGCTCCTGCTGCGGACCCTGGAGTGGAGCGAGGGCAGGCTCGGTGCAGAGCGGAGCGCGCTGCTGTCCCGGCCGGGCGCCGCCCGCGAACGGCTCGCCGCGTATGTGGACCTGTACCTCCCGGACGGCCACCGAGACCCGCACTGGACGCTGTGGCTGGAGGTCTGGAACCGCTCGCAGAACGCCGACGAGGACGCCAGGGCCCGGCAGGCCGCCATCGAGGGCGCCTGGCACCGCGATCTCGTCGCTCTGCTCGCCGAAGGCATCTCGCGGGGCGAGTTCCGCGCCGTCGACCCCGACCGCTACGCCGCCCGGCTGCGCGCGCTGCTGGACGGCTTCAGCGTGCACGTGGCCGTCGGGCTACCGGGTACCGGCCGGGCCCAGGTCCTGACCCACGTCCAGGAGTTCATCGCCGACTCGCTGCTCCCGTGACCGCCGCCCGGGCCGCCCACACCGCCCGCGGTCGCGTCGGCTCCGCGCGGTGCCGGGGTGCGCACGGGGTGGCGCGGAGGCTCGTCACCGCCCCGCCGCGGCCTCCGGCTGCTGTTCGAGGCGCTGGTGCATCTTCTGCAGGGAGTCGGTGGCGTACTTCTGGATCCGCGCGTCCAGGTCGGCCTTGCCGACCACGTAGGCGCTGAGGATGTTCCGGCCGTCCCGGCCGGTGGCGATGACGTAGAGGTCGTTCACCTTGGCCCCGTCCGCCGCGACGACCTGGCGGCCCTCCTCGGAGACCAGCTCGTCGAAGCCGGACAGCTGAGGCGGGCTCGCCTCGCGCACACCGTTCCAGCGCTCCTTGCCGCGGAACTGGTCCGGGCAGCGGTGGATGTTGTCGCGGGCATCGGCGAGGTACTGCTTCGCCGTGGCCTCGTCGGCGAACACCTTGACCTCGGACGTCCCCGCGATGCCGGACGATTCCTCCGTCACGTTGCGCTGCAGCGAGGCCAGCGTGCCGATGCGGCTGGGGCGGCTGGCGAACTCGCAGTTCTCCCGAACCAGGGATTCCGGTGCGGGATCCACCTCGTACGGTTTGTGCCGGGTGAACCCGGGTCCCCAGTCCGGGGGCGCGAGCGCCACCCGCGTCGCGACGGCGTGCGCCGCGGCCTCGGCGGCCTTCGTGTCGGTGGGCGCGGGCGAGGCCGCGCTCCCGCCGCCGTCCCCGTCTCCGCCGAGCGTCACCACCAGCACGACGACGAGTGCCAGCACCGCAGCCGCGGCGCCCCCGGCGATCAGTCCCCGCTTGCGCCGCGAGCCTCCGCGGGGCGTCCCGCCGCCCGAAGGCGGGGGCCCGGGGGCCGGACCGGAAGGCCGGGGGACGGGTCCTGAGGGCGGCCCCGTGGGGGGTTGTGAGCTCATGGGGATTCCCCTACCACTCGGCCGGGCGGCCCCCCGCCCGCCGATCGGGTGCCGGGGGCCCGGCCGGGTACCGACTGCGGCCGGGACGCCGCCCGCATACTGAGACCGCTGTCCATGCTGGCGCGCATATGTGGCAGACTGCGACTGTGCTCGCATTCGCCATGATTATCGGCAGCAGCGCGCCGGTCCGCAGTGACCGCTGACCCGTGGACAGCAACCCCCCGCGGCAGCGGCACCGTGCCCCAGACCCGCGCGCAGACCTCTCGCACCCGCGAGGGGTTTTTTCGTTTTGCGGCCCCCACCCCGGCCGGAGACCGAGGCGCACGAAGACGGGGGCAAGTGGAGCCAGAACTTCCGGAGCCACTCATTCGACAGGAGTCACAACAGCCATGACCACAGAGGCCACGGACACCGATAGGTACACGGTCCTCGACGACGGCTTCCATGTCTTCGACACCACGCTGCGCGACGGAGCGCAGCGCGAGGGCATCAACCTCACCGTCGCGGACAAGCTGACCATCGCCCGGCACCTCGACGAGTTCGGCGTGGGCTTCATCGAGGGCGGATGGCCGGGCGCCAACCCCCGGGACACGGAGTTCTTCGCCCGGGCCCGCCAGGAGATCGACTTCAAGCACGCCCGGCTGGTCGCCTTCGGCGCCACCCGCCGCGCGGGTGCGACCGCTGCCGAGGACCCGCAGGTCAAGGCGCTCCTGGACTCCGGGGCCCCGGTGATCACACTGGTGGCCAAGTCCCACGACCGCCATGTGGAACTCGCGCTGCGCACGACCCTCGACGAGAACCTGGACATGGTCCGCGACACCGTCTCCCATCTGCGCGCGCAGGGCAGACGCGTCTTCGTCGACTGCGAGCACTTCTTCGACGGCTACCGGGCCAACCCCGACTACGCGAAGGCGGTCGTCCGCACCGCCCACGAGGCGGGCGCCGACGTCGTCATCCTCTGCGACACCAACGGCGGCATGCTGCCCGCCCAGGTCCAAGCGGTCGTCGCCACCGTCCTCGCCGACACCGGCGCGCGCCTCGGTATCCATGCACAGGACGACACCGGCTGCGCCGTGGCGAGCACGCTCGCCGCCGTCGACGCCGGTGCCACGCACGTCCAGTGCACCGCCAACGGCTACGGCGAGCGCGTCGGCAACGCCAACCTCTTCCCGGTCGTCGCCGCGCTGGAGCTGAAGTACGGCAAGCAGGTGCTGCCGCCGGGCGCCCTCAGGGAGATGACCCGGATCTCGCACGCCATCGCCGAGGTCGTCAATCTCACGCCGTCCACCCACCAGCCCTATGTGGGTGTCTCCGCCTTCGCCCACAAGGCCGGACTGCACGCCTCCGCGATCAAGGTCGACCCCGACCTCTACCAGCACATCGACCCCGAGCAGGTCGGCAACACCATGCGGATGCTCGTCTCCGACATGGCCGGCCGCGCCTCCGTCGAGCTCAAGGGCCGGGAACTCGGCATCGATCTCGGCGGCGACCGTGAACTCGTCGGCCGTGTCGTCGAGCGGGTCAAGGAGCGCGAGCTGCGCGGCTACACGTACGAGGCCGCCGACGCGTCCTTCGAACTGCTGCTGCGCGCGGAGGCGGAAGGCCGTGCGCCCACCTACTTCCGCGCCGAGTCCTGGCGGGTGATCGTCGAGGACCGGCCCGACGGGAGCCACGCCAACGAGGCCACGGTGAAGCTGTGGGCCAAGGGCGAGCGCATCGTCGCCACCGCCGAGGGGAACGGCCCCGTCAACGCGCTGGACCGGGCGATGCGGGTGGGTCTGGAGCGGATCTACCCCCAGCTGGCCAAGCTGGAGCTGGTCGACTACCGCGTCCGCATCCTCGAGGGCCGGCACGGCACGGGATCGACCACCCGGGTGCTGGTCACCACCGGCGACGGCACCGGCGAGTGGTCCACGGTCGGCGTCGGCGACAACATCATCGCCGCGTCCTGGCAGGCCATCGAGGACGCGTACACGTACGGACTGCTGCGCGCGGGCGTCGAGCCCGCGGAGTAGCAGGCCCGTCACGAGGTCACGCCCCCGGCGGCCCCACCGGGGGCTATGTCCTATTCCGCGCTGTTCGGGTAGCTTCGATGCTATGAGGACCAGGCCGCTTTCCCTGCTGTCTGCCCTCGCCGGGCTGACACTCCTACTGCTGCTGGCCCTGGTTCCCGGCGCGGCTGCCGGGACCACGGGCATCTCCGACGCGGCCGCCGCACTGAAGCAGGACCCGGTCTACGTCGATCCCGCCGCCCGTTCCCAGCTCTCCCCGGCCGACGAGAAGGCCATCGAGCAGAGGATCCTGAACGCGGACAAGCCCGTGTTCGTCGCAGTGCTGCCCGAGAGCCCCCAGTTCCCCGCTGACAGCGTGCTGCGCGATCTGCGCACGGCCACCGGAGTCACCGGGCTGTACGGCATCCGGCTCGGCGACCGCTTCGACGCGGGCGCCGACGGCGGCGTCCTCCCGCGGAACGCCGTTCGGAACCTCGTCGCAGGTGTGAACACGCCGGGCGCCGACGCCGCCACGCAACTCGGCAACTTCGTCGACCAGGCGCTCCCGGCCGTGCGCGGCAGCGCACCGGCCTCCTGGAGCGAGGGCTCCGGCCCCACCGGCGCCGGCACCGGTTCGCTGATCGCCATCGGCGCCGTCCTCGCCGCGGGCACGGCCGGTGCCTACGCCGTGGTCCGCCGCAGCCGCCGCCGCAAGGCCGAGGAGGAGCGGGCCGCGCTCGAGAAGCTGCGGGTGGTCGTCGACGAGGACATCACCGCTTACGGCGAGGAACTGGACCGGCTCGACTTCCGCCCGTCCGAGCCCGGCGCGGACGACTCGATGCGCGCGGACTACGAACGCGCCCTGGACTCCTACGAGGAGGCCAAGTCCGCCATGGCGGCCGCCGAGCACCCGCACGACGTCCGGGTCGTCACCGAGGCGCTGGAGGAGGGCCGCTACGCGCTCGCGGTGCTCGCCGCGCGCAGGGAGGGCACCCCGCTCCCGGAGCGCCGCGCCCCGTGCTTCTTCGACCCCCGCCACGGCCCTTCCGCGACCGACATGACCTGGACCCCGGCCGCCGGCGCCCCCCGTGAGGTGCCCGTGTGCGCCGCCGACGCGGCGCGTCTCCAGGACGGCGACGACCCCATGGCCCGCACCGTGGAGACCGAGTCCGGCCGCCGCCCGTACTGGGAGGCGGGGCCGGCCTACGGGCCCTGGGCGGGCGGCTACTTCGGCGGCGGACTGCTGCCGGGCCTGCTCGCCGGCACCCTGCTGGGCAGTGCCCTGTCCACCCCGGCGTACGCCTCCGAGTACGGCGGCGGCGACTTCGGCGGCGGTGACTTCTCCGGCGCCGACTTCAACTCCTCCGACTTCGGCGGCGGCTTCGGCGGGGACTGGGGTGGCGGAGGCGGCTTCGACGGAGGCGGTGGCTTCTGATGCGCACCAAGAAATGGAACGTCGAGATCGTCATCACCGAGAGCGACCGCACCACCCAGGCGGAGGCGCGCCTGCGGGGGCAGAACGCCGAGCTGTACGTCGGTGAGGGCACGGCCCACCGCAACCGGTCGGACCGGGACGTCCCCCACATCGGCGATGAACTGGCGGTGGCGCGGGCCCTGAACGGGGTGAGCCACTCCCTGCTCCACGAGGTGGCCACGGAGATCGAGTCCCGCACCGGCGAGCAGGTGCACCGCCTTCGCGAGGGGTGAGCCGCCGGCGCCGGGAACGTCCGGGCGCCGACCGCCGTCCGGCGCGCGGTGCTCCCCCTGCACCGGCCGGTTTCGCGCCACTCCCGACCAGCTCCGTTCGGTGACGCTTCCTGTGCGAAGCGTAGCCAGGATGGCGCGAACCCCTCTTGAGCCGGCCTTGCGATCGCAAAAGACTTTGTCCTGTGCCGAGGCGGGTGTCCGCCCGACGGGGGTCTGCGGCACTCCGCTCGTACCGGCCACGAGGAGGCCCCCCCTATGCCCGAAACCGGCACGCGCCGCACCGGACACCCGATCACCCTTGCCGACGGCACGCCCACCCGGACGCGTGAGGCGACCCCCGCCGACCTCGGCCCGGTCCAGGCGCTGCACCACCGCTGCTCGCCCGGCAGCCGTGCCATGCGCTACCACGCGGGCACGCCCGGACTGTCGGCGGCAGGCTGGCGGCTGCTGTGCGATCCGGAGCGCGGCACCACCCTGGTCACCACCACCGCCCAGCGGACGGACCGCATCATCGCCATGACCAACGTCATGCGCACCACACGGCAGGGCGTCGGCGAGTTCGCGGTGCTGATCGAGGACGCCTGGCAGTCCAAGGGGCTGGGTACGGCGCTCACCGCCCATGCCGCCGACGTCGCCCGGCGGGACGGGCACCACACCCTGACCGCGGCGGTGGCCGTGGCCAACGTGCCGATGCTCCACGTCCTGGAGACCCTGGACGTGCCGCCCGCCCGGGCCACCGGCCCGGTCGTCGACATCGAGATACCGCTGTAGTGCGGGGTGGTGAAATCGCGTTGTGCCGCCCGGGCGGCTGCACCGGGCTTCGGCGCATGTCCTCCGGCGAACCCGGCGGCTCACGGGACGTGTCCGCACTCTTCTCCCGGGGCCGGCTGACGGCGGTCGCGGGAAAGGCGGCCCGCCGGCCGGCAACCGCTCGACCATCTCGCGCGGACCCTGTTCGAGAAGGGCCGGCATCACACCGAGCGCGAGGTCGACGACGCCATCCGCACGGTCCACGACGGCTGCTCGGCGCTGCGCCGCCATCTGGTCGAGGCCCGGCTGCTGACCCGCGCCAGGGGCGGCAGCGCCTACCGGCGAGCCGCGTGACGGGACCCGGGGGTGCGGGGGTGGGGCCGTGCCGAACCCCCGTCCGCGGGGACGGGGGTTCGCCGGCCGAGCCCGGCCGTGCCGTCAGGCAGCCTGCTTGATCGCCGAGATGTCGAAGCTCAGCTTCACCTTGTCGCTGACCATCACGCCGCCGGTCTCCAGTGCGGCGTTCCAGGTCAGACCCCAGTCGGAGCGCAGGATCTCGGCGCTGCCCTCGAAGCCGACGCGCTCGTTGCCGTAGACGTCGGTCGCCGCGCCGTTGAACTCCAGGTCGATGGAGAGTGGGCGGGTGACGTCCTTGATGGTGAGGTCGCCACTGATGCGGTACTTCTCGCCGCCGAGCTGCTCGGCCGCGGTCGAGCGGAAGGACATCACCGGGAAGGTCTCGGCGTCGAAGAAGTCACCGCTGCGCAGGTGGCCGTCGCGGTCGCCGATGCCGGTGTCGATGCTGGCGATCTTGACATCGATGACGGCGGCGGAGCGGGACGGGTCGGCGCCGTCCAGGTGGAGTGTGCCCTCGTGGTCGCTGAATGTGCCGCGCACATTGGTGACCATGGCGTGGCGGACCGTGAAGCCGATGCTGCTGTGGGCCGGGTCGATGGCGTACTCGCCGGTCAGGGCCGCCAGTGCGGAGTCCGCCGCACGGGGGGCGGTGGGTGCGGTGTCGTTGGTCTTGCGGTTGAACAGGCCCATGATTGCTCCTCGGGGACGGGCGGGGCGGTGGCCTCCCCGCCATTCGTTTAATCTTCAACGATCCCCACCATAGAAGCATTCCCGTTCAAATTTCAACTTTTCTTCGGGGATCTTCACACCCTCCGAGCACCGTGCCCGTTTCCGGACGCCCCGGTCCGCCGGCCCGCGCCACCCGGCTGGGTGAGCGTCGTCGTCGGACCCGCGGGGGGCGTACTCCGAGGGCCCCGTACCGACACCGTCGTCACCCAGCAGAAGGCCCCGCACCGCAGTGCGGTCGCCGCCGTCACCGCCGCGCCCGTCGCCCCGGCAGCGGCCGGATCGAGGCGTTTGTGGCCGATGCTCCCGGGTGCCGTGCCAACTGCCGACCGGACCACGTCGCTTCGTCCCCGGGAGGCCCCGTCGCCCGTCCCGCCCGTCTGGTCCATCCGCGCCCTTCTGCTCGCCTCCACCTCGGGTGCGCTCTCCCTGGCCCTGCCCACCCCCGAGTCCGCGTCCGGCAACCCGGCCGGAGCGGGTGACCGGGCCGACGCCGCGTACGCCGCACTGCGCCGCCGCTGGCTGGACCTCCAGCTCGGCACCGGCTACGACCCGGCCGCGGAACCGGACGCCCCCCGGCTCGCCGGGACCGGCCGGCTCGCCCGGACGCTCCGCGACTCCATGGCGCCGGCCGGGGACTCCTCCCTCTTCCCTGGCCGCCGCTTCGACCCGCCGTCCGGCATCACGGCCAGTTACCGCGGGTTGTGGACCATGACACAGGCCTTCCTCCAGCCGGGCACCGGCTGGACCGGAGACACGACGATGCTCGCCGGCGTCGTCCCCGGCCCCGACCACCTCTCCGAGCGGATCCACAACCCCTCCACCACCCGCTACGGCAACCGGTGGGAGTGGCGGATCGGGAGCCCGCGCCTGCTGACGGACACCGTCACGGCGCTCCACGACGAGCTCACCGACGAGCGGCGCCACGCCGCCTGCGCAGCCGTCGACCACAGGAACCGCGGCGAGCGCCCGGCCGCGCCCCTCACCACCGGGCGTGACGGCCGCTGGGCCCATCTGGGCGGACACGGCGGCTGGGTCCTCCTTCCGGACGGCCCGGCCGGTGTCGACCGTACGGAGCGGCCCGGCGGGTCGGGGCTGCGCACCCTGCGCGAGGCACGGACCGGGGCATGGCGGGACATCAACACCACCAGCACTCCCGAACGGCGGTCCCGTCACTACCAGACCGTGTGGCTCGACCACGGGACCGATCCGGTGAACTCGTCGTACGGGTACATCCTGATGCCCGGGGCCTCCCGGCGGGAGGTCGCGGACAGTGCGGCCGACCGGGCCTGGCTGGAGATCCTCGACAATTCGGACATCTGTCAGTCGGTCGCCGTCTGCTCGCTCGGACTGACCGCGGCGAACTTCTGGCGGGCCGCCGCCGTGGGTGCCCTCACCGTCACGTCGCCGGCGAGCGTGGTGGTACGGAGGCGCGGCCGGACCGCTACGCTCCACATCAGCGAACCCATGCGCTCCGGGCAGCCGTTGGAGCTCGTCTGGGACTGCCCGGTGGGCCGGGTCCTGTGCGCCGCTCCGTCGGTCGAGGTGCTGGACACCGGCCGCCGCCTGCGGTTGCGCGTCACTCCGGGTACGGCAGGTGCCGTACATGGCTGCGAGGTGGCCACCAGTTGACGTCATTGTCGGACCGCGACAAAACGGCAGGCCGCTCAACTGGCACTTCGCTTGTGGTGCGGAATGGTTCTGTGCGGGGCTGACAGCAGATGGGCCGCGAGACTGTACGGAGTCAACGGCAGGATTTTCTTGGTCGGCTCCGTAGGGTTCGTACATGACCGTTTTGGACGAGACCGCAGGCGAGCCGACCGACGCACGGGGGCGTGTGGCCGAGCTGCACGCCCTTCGCGAGCAGGCGCGGCGCGGACCCAGCGACCGGGCGACCGAGGCGCAGCACGCCAAGGGCAAGCTGACCGCGCGCGAGCGCATCGAGCTGCTGCTGGACGCGGGGTCGTTCCGTGAGGTCGAGCAGCTCCGGCGGCACCGCGCCTCCGGCTTCGGGCTGGAGTCGAAGAAGCCCTACACCGATGGTGTGATCACGGGGTGGGGCACGGTCGACGGCCGTACGGTCTTTGTCTACGCGCACGACTTCCGGATCTTCGGCGGTGCCCTCGGCGAGGCGCACGCCACGAAGATCCACAAGATCATGGACATGGCGATCGCCGCCGGCGCGCCTCTGGTGTCGCTCAACGACGGCGCCGGTGCCCGCATCCAGGAAGGCGTCTCGGCGCTCGCGGGCTACGGCGGCATCTTCCAGCGCAACACCAGGGCCTCGGGTGTCATCCCGCAGATCAGCGTGATGCTCGGCCCGTGTGCGGGCGGCGCCGCCTACTCGCCGGCGCTGACCGACTTCGTGTTCATGGTCCGCGAGACCTCGCAGATGTTCATCACCGGCCCGGATGTCGTCAAGGCGGTCACCGGCGAGGAGATCACCCAGAACGGCCTCGGCGGCGCGGACGTCCACGCCGAGACCAGCGGTGTGGCCCACTTCGCCTACGACGACGAGGAGACGTGCATCGCGGAGGTCCGGTACCTGCTGTCGATGCTCCCGCAGAACAACCGGGAGAACCCGCCGCACGCGCAGAGCGAGGACCCGTCGGACCGCCGCTCGGACGTCCTGCTGGACCTGGTACCGGCCGACGGCAACCGTCCGTACGACATGCGCAAGGTCATCGAGGAGATCGTCGACGACGGCGACTACCTGGAGATCCACGAGCGCTGGGCGCGCAACATCATCTGTGCCCTGGGCCGCCTCGACGGCCAGGTCGTCGGCATCGTCGCCAACCAGCCGCAGTCGCTGGCCGGCGTGCTCGACATCGAGGCGAGCGAGAAGGCCGCACGCTTCGTGCAGATGTGCGACGCCTTCAACATCCCCATCATCACGCTGCTGGACGTGCCGGGCTTCCTGCCCGGAGTCGACCAGGAGCACGGCGGGATCATCCGCCACGGTGCGAAGCTCCTGTACGCATACTGCAACGCGACCGTGCCCCGCATCTCGCTGATCCTGCGCAAGGCCTACGGCGGCGCGTACATCGTCATGGACTCCCAGTCCATCGGTGCCGACCTCACCTACGCCTGGCCCACGAACGAGATCGCCGTGATGGGGGCGGAGGGTGCGGCCAACGTCATCTTCCGCCGCCAGATCGCCGACGCCGAGGACCCCGACGCCATGCGTGCCCGCATGGTCAAGGAGTACAAGGCCGAGCTGATGCACCCCTACTACGCCGCGGAGCGCGGACTGGTCGACGACGTCATCGACCCGGCCGAGACCCGCGAGGTGCTGATCCGCTCCCTCGCCATGCTCCGTACCAAGCACGCCGACCTGCCGTCCCGCAAGCACGGCAACCCCCCGCAGTAACCCACGAGGAGAACGCTGCACATGACCACGCCCGCAGAGTCCCTGCTCCGCGTCGAGAAGGGGCACGCCGATCCCGAGGAACTCGCCGCCATCACGGCCGTGCTCCTCGCCCGCGCCGCCTCGCAGCCGCAGGCCGTCCCGGCCCACCGCGGCCGTAGCACCGCCGGGTGGCGCCGTCTGGAGCGCCAGTCCGGCTTCCGCGCTCCGCACTCCTGGCAGGGCTGACGCCCGCTCGGATTCCGAGGCCCCGTCCGTTCCCCCGGGAACGGACGGGGCCTTCGCCTTTCTCCGTCCCGCCCTTCTCCGCCCCCGCCGGGGGCCCGATGGGAGGAAAGACCCCGGGCGGCGGCACGGGAAGGCCCCGTACACCGTCACACGTGACGGTGTACGGGGCCTTCCCGGGGACGGGACGGGCGGTACGGCCGGGCGCGCCTACCGCAGGCGTGCCATGAGTGCGTGCTCGACGAGGGTGATGAGGGCGCTCTTGGCGTCGGCGCGGTGGCGTGCGTCGGTGGTGATGATCGGGGCGTCGGGGCCGATCTGGAGTGCTTCGCGGACTTCGTCGGGAGTGTAGGGCTGGTGCCCGTCGAAGCCGTTGAGGGCGATGACGAACGGGAGGCCGCTGTTCTCGAAGTAGTCGACCGCGGGGAAGCAGTCGGCGAGTCTGCGGGTGTCGACGAGGACGACGGCGCCGATGGCGCCGCGGACGAGGTCGTCCCACATGAACCAGAAGCGGTCCTGTCCGGGGGNACGAACGGGAGGCCGCTGTTCTCGAAGTAGTCGACCGCGGGGAAGCAGTCGGCGAGTCTGCGGGTGTCGACGAGGACGACGGCGCCGATGGCGCCGCGGACGAGGTCGTCCCACATGAACCAGAAGCGGTCCTGTCCGGGGGTGCCGAACAGGTAGAGGATCAGGTCCTGGTCGAGGGTGATACGGCCGAAGTCCATGGCCACCGTGGTGGTGGTCTTGTCCCCGGTGTGGGTGAGGTCGTCGATGCCGGCCGACGCGGACGTCATCACGGCCTCGGTACGCAGCGGGTTGATCTCCGAGACGGCGCCGACGAACGTGGTCTTGCCCACGCCGAATCCGCCCGCCACCACGATCTTCGCGCTGGTGGTNGCCTCGGTACGCAGCGGGTTGATCTCCGAGACGGCGCCGACGAACGTGGTCTTGCCCACGCCGAATCCGCCCGCCACCACGATCTTCGCGCTGGTGGTTGAGCGGGCTGCACCGCCGCTAGAGCTTGCGAAGTCCACTGAGCACCCTTTCGAGCAGTGTCACGTCTGGCTGGCCGCCGGCGGACTCGTCGCCGCCGGGCTGGTGGATGGCGACGAGTCCGGCCTCGGCCAGGTCGGCTACGAGGATCCGGGCGACGCCGAGGGGGATGGAGAGAAGTGCCGAGATCTCGGCCACCGATTTGATCTCGAAGCACAGCCGGCAGATCCGCTGGTGCTCGGGCAACTGCCCTTGCAGCCGCGCGGGATCGGCCGTGGTGCTGACCAGCGCCTCGATGGCGAGCTGGTAGCGGGGCCGGGTCCGGCCGCCGGTCATCGCGTACGGACGCACCAACGGATTGTTGCTGCCCGACGCGGGCGCCGGCTCCGGGGCCCGGCGGGGAGCCACCGGCTGGCTCCGGGGGCCCTGCGGCTGGTTGTACGACGGGTCGTACGGCTGCTGCGGCCGCTGGTAGGGCTGGGGACCGCCGCCTCTGCTCGGTGTAGAGGGGAAGTTGAAGCGGTTCTGAGCGTGCTCACCCGGAGACTGCCGAGCCCCGTCGTATGGGTGTCCGCTTGGGGGTGTTGCCACGATTCCTCCTCCGAGTGCCGTACGCCGGTCCGTGTCCCTGTGGAGCCGCGCCACCGCACCCTATGGTGCGGTGGCGGCAAACGCACTGCCGTTCAGCTAGTTGAGAAGACTTCCCTGGAGTTCGGCCCGCAGGTCCGGGGTGAGGACGGTGCCGGCACGGTCGACCAGGAGGGCCATCTCGTAGCCCACGAGGCCGATGTCGGCGTCCGGGTGGGCGAGCACGGCCAGCGAGGAGCCGTCCGAGATGGACATGATGAAGAGGAAGCCACGCTCCATCTCCACGACGGTCTGATTGACCGCGCCGCCTTCGAAGATCCGGGAAGCCCCCGCGGTCAGCGAGGTCAGACCCGACGCGACCGCCGCCAGCTGGTCGGCTCGGTCACGCGGAAACCCTTCGGACATCGCCAGCAGGAGTCCGTCGGCGGAGACCACCACGGTGTGGGACACCCCGGGGGTGTTGTCCACGAAGTTGGTGATCAACCAGTTCAGATTCTGCGCCGCCTGGCTCATCGGGCTCACACTAACGCTCCTGGTTGTAGGTACTGCCCGGGCCGAAGCCCGATCCGTTCGTGTCCGTTCCCGCGCTGCGTCCCTGCTGGACACCGCGCCGCAGGTTGCTCAACCTGCCGCGCACATCCTCAGGGGCGCGGGACACCTGAGGGCCGTTCTGCGGGGTCTGCTCGGCCGTACCCTCGATCAGATTGGCCTTGGGGACCCGGCGGGGCAGCCCGGACGAGGTGACTCCGCCGGCCGCGGGCTTGCGGAGCTTCTCGGCCCGCTGCCAGCGCTCGTCGTTCTTCGAACGCCACTCGCCGGAGCCGTCCGTCTCCGTGTCCCCGCCCTGGGCGGCCTGGGGCGCCTGGGGGGCCTGCTTGGCCTGTCCCGACGTCCGGCCGCCGCCGCTGGAGGACTGCCACTGCGACTGTCCCTGCTGCGGCTGTCCCGGCTGACCGCTGCCGCGACGCGGCAGACCGGCGTCGGTCAGCTGGTGGCCGGAGCCGTTGGCCGGATCCGGACGTTCGAAGCCTACGCGGTCGGCGCCGTTCGCGGGAGCGGAGGGAGCAGATTCCGTATCCGCTCGGTACTCCGGCTCGTACGCACCCTGGTAGGTGTTCTGGTCCGCCCACTCTCCCTGGTCGGGCTGGGAGGCGTACCCGTTGTCGTACTGCGGTGCGGAGTCCTGCGAGCCATCGTACGAGGCTTCCGCATAGGCCTGCTCCTGGTGCTCCGGGTAACCGCCGGAAACCTGAAACTCGCCGGTGCTGTCGTACCCGTTGGCTTCGTAGCCGTTCTCCTGGAAGCCGCCGGTCTCGTACCCGTTCTGGTCGTAGCCGTTCTGGTCGTACCCGTTCCGGTCGTACCCGTTCTGGTCGTACGCGGGCTGCGGCTCCTGTGCGTAGCCCTGCTCGTACTGCTCCTCGGCGTAGCTCCCCTGATCGGCGTAGGGCTGATCGGGCTCGTCGCGGAACATCGGGCGGTCGTCGCCTGTCTGCGCCTCCAGCGCCGCACGGCGCTCCTCGCGCATCAGCGAGCGGTTGACCGGGTCCAGCTGCCGGGGCTCGGCGGGCTGGTCCTCGTAGCGGGAGTCGTCGAAGCCGAGTTCCGCAGCGGTGCGCATCGGCGCCGCCTCGAAGGACTGCTGAGTCGGGATCATCTGGGAGACGGTGAAGTCGTCCTCGGGGAGCGCCTCGCCGCCGCCACCGTGGGTGATCGCGTCCGGGAGCATGACCAGCGACGTCGTGCCGGCCTGCTCGCCCGAGGGGCGGAGCTGGACACGGATGCCGTGCCGGTCGGAGAGACGGCCGACCACGAAGAGGCCCATGCGCTGCGAGACGGCGGCGTCCACGGTCGGCGGGTTGGCCAGCTTGTGGTTGATGTCGGCGAAGTCCTCGGCGGTCAGGCCGATGCCCTTGTCGTGAATCTCGATCATGACCCGGCCGTCGGGCAGCCGGGTCGCGGTGACCCGGACCTTGGTCTGCGGCGAGGAGAACGACGTCGCGTTCTCCAGCAGCTCGGCGAGTAGGTGCACGAGGTCGGTCACGGCCTGGCCGTGGATCTCGGTCTCCGGCACGCCGGTCAGTTCGATGCGCTCGTAGGACTCCACCTCGGAGGAGGCGGCGCGGAGCACGTCGACCAGCGGCACCGGCTGGTTCCAGCGGCGGCCGGGCTCCTCGCCGGCGAGGACGAGGAGGTTCTCGCCGTTGCGGCGCATACGGGTCGCCAGGTGGTCCAGCTTGAAGAGGTTCTCCAGCTGGTCCGGGTCGGCCTCGTTGTTCTCCAGGTCGGTGATCAGGGTCAGCTGGCCCTCGATCAGCGACTGGTTGCGGCGCGACAGGTTGGTGAAGATCGCGTTGACGTTGCCGCGGAGCAGGGCCTGCTCGGCGGCGAGCCGTACGGCCTCGCGGTGCACCTGGTCGAAGGCTCGGGCGACCTCGCCGATCTCGTCCTTGCTGTCGATCGGGATCGGCTGCACACGGGTGTCGATCCGGCCGGGCTCGGTACGCGAGAGCTGGTCGACGAGCATCGGCAGGCGCTGCTCGGCGATGCCGAAGGCGGCGGTGCGCAGCTGACGCATCGAGCGGCTCATCTGGCGGGCCACCATGCCGGCCAGGATGAACGCGGCGAGCAGGGCGATGACGACGATCAGGCCGTTGACGACGGCGTCGGCCTTGGCGTCGTCGGAGATCTGGGCGGCCTCGGACACGGCCTTGTCGACGAGCTCCCTCTCGACCTCGCTGTAACCCTCGAACTTGGCGGTGGCGGCGGCCATCCAGATCGGCTGGGTGACGCCCTGCTCCGCGAGTTCGTCGGGGTCGGCACCGGTGCTGATCGCACCGACCATGCCGCCGAGGACAGAGCCGTCCTCGTCCTTCGGCGGAGGCTGGATGTCCTGGCCGGCGGCGGCGGCCTCGGCCACCTTGGCGGCCAGTGCCTTCTGGCCCTCCTCCGTCTTCCTGGCCATGACCTCCTTCAGCCGGTCCACGTCGGCCTGGGTGCCACCGGACTGGTACTCGCCGAGGGCGATGCCCTCCAGGTAGGCGTAGGAGGTGAAGGCGATGGTCTGGCCGGCCCTGATGTCCTTCTTCTCGCTCGGGCGGATGAGCAGCTCGGTACCGATGGAGCGCTGCAGCGACTCGGCGGCCTTGGCCAGCTGGATGGCGTACACCATCCGGCCGTAGCTCGTGACGTTGCCCGTGCCGAGGCCGAGCTCGTTGGCGAACTCCATCAGGTAGTGCTGAACGCCGACGTAGCTCTCCTGAGTGGCGACGGGGCCCCGCTCGTCGTCACTCGGGTCGTCCGGGTCGTCGCCCTCCGACTTGGTGGGCGTCTCGAACGGGACGGTGTAGGCGACCTCGCGAAGCTTCTCGAGGGCCGGCTCCGCGGCGCGGAAGAGGTTCAGGCGCCGCTCGAGGCCCTCCTTCTGCGGCATGTCCTTGACGGCCTCGTCGAACTTGGCCTTGGCCGCGTCCGTGGCGGCCCTGGCCTCCGTGACGACCCTGTTCTGACTGTCGCCCTTCAGCAGGGGCTCCGCCGTGAGGTCCCGCTCGTTGAGGAGGGCCTGGCCGTACTCCGAGGCGGCGCGCACGATGAGCGCCGTCTTCTCGGCGTCCTGGGCCTCGTTCCAGGTGTCGATCGACCCCTTCACCTGGAATCCGCCCATGACGAGGCCGACCAGCACGGGTATGAGGAGGATCGCGTTCAGCCGGGTCGGCACACGCCAGTTGCGCGGCGACAGCCTGCTGGAACTGCCACCGGTGGTGGGGGGCTCCACGGGCTGCTGCGCATCCGCAGGCGACGCCGCTGCGCGCGGGGGCGGGGTGAAGTTGCCCCGCGACTGCTGTTCCGCGGAGCTCGTCTTGCTTCGCCTCACTCGACCAACAACCTCTCGGCATCGGCACCTAGGTTGTGCCGATTATTGTTCAGGGCCGTACTACTCATGAGTTCGTTGATTTCAGCACGCCAAGGGGGTCGGCTCCAAACAGCGGGAACCGGCAGATCCGCACTCTCCGAACCGGAGATATAACGGGCATAAAGAGCTACCCCCGGCAAAAAGGGGGTCCTGCGTGAGCACAGCGATACCAGCCGGATGCATCGGGTGTCCGAACCCCGAGAATTCTCTGTCGAAACGTTATGAACATGGAGGCGGACCGTGTCAAAGAGACACGGCCCGCCCATGAAAGGTCTACGACAACTTCCGTACGCCCACTTCTACTTGAGACGTGCCATGAGTGCATGTTCCACGAGGGTGATGAGGGCGCTCTTGGCGTCGGCGCGGTGGCATGCGTCGGTGGTGATGATCGGGGCGTCGGGGCCGATCTGGAGTGCTTCGCGCACCTCCTCCGGCGTGTACGGCTGGTGTCCCTCGAAGCCGTTCAGAGCCACCACGAACGGGAGGCCGCTGTTCTCGAAGTAGTCGACCGCGGGGAAGCAGTCGGCGAGTCTGCGGGTGTCGACGAGGACGACGGCGCCGATGGCGCCGCGGACGAGGTCGTCCCACATGAACCAGAAGCGGTCCTGTCCGGGGGTGCCGAACAGGTAGAGGATCAGGTCCTGGTCGAGGGTGATACGGCCGAAGTCCATGGCCACCGTGGTGGTGGTCTTGCCCCCGGTGTGGGTGAGGTCGTCGATGCCGGCCGACGCGGACGTCATGACCGCCTCGGTACGCAGCGGGTTGATCTCCGAGACGGCGCCGACGAACGTGGTCTTGCCCACGCCGAATCCGCCCGCCACCACGATCTTCGCGCTGGTGGTCGACCGGGCCGCACCGCCGCTAGAGCTTGCGAAGTCCACTGAGCACCCTTTCGAGCAGTGTCACATCCGGCGTTCCGCCGGCCTCTCCGTTGCCCGGCTGGTGGATCGCCACCATGCCGGCCTCCGCCAGGTCCGCCACCAGGATCCGCGCCACACCCAGCGGCATCGACAGCAGCGCCGAGACCTCGGCCACGGACTTGACCTCCCGGCAGAGGTGGCAGATCCGCTGATGCTCGGGCAGGAGCGTCGACAGGTGCGCCGGGTCGGCAGTGGTACTGACCAGAGCCTCGATGGCGAGCTGGTAGCGCGGCCGGGTCCGGCCGCCGGTCATCGCGTAAGGACGCACCAGCGGCTGGTCGCCCTCATGACCGTAGTCGGTGTCGACGGGGACACCGTACGGATCGTGAGAGGCGGGGGGCGGGGTCATGAATCCTCCGGGCGTGACAGCAAGTGGTCGGCTGTGCCGTCTGACTGGGCCGGTGGGGGGCCGGATGGGCGGCCGGACGGTGAGTGGACGGGCGACGGATCACCGGGGTGTGCCTGGGGCGCACACCCTCGAACGGCGGGCTTTCTTGATGTTCCTAGTGGAGAAGGCTCCCTTGGAGTTCGGCCCGCAGGTCCGGGGTGAGGACGGTGCCGGCACGGTCGACCAGGAGGGCCATCTCGTAGCCCACGAGGCCGATGTCGGCGTCCGGGTGGGCGAGCACGGCCAGCGAGGAGCCGTCCGAGATGGACATGATGAAGAGGAAGCCACGCTCCATCTCGACCACCGTCTGATTGACCGGGCCGCCTTCGAAGATCCGGGAAGCCCCCGCGGTCAGCGAGGTCAGACCCGACGCGACCGCCGCCAGCTGGTCGGCTCGGTCACGCGGAAACCCTTCGGACATCGCCAGCAGGAGTCCGTCGGCGGAGACCACCACGGTGTGGGACACCCCGGGGGTGTTGTCCACGAAGTTGGTGATCAACCAGTTCAGATTCTGCGCGGCCTGGCTCATCGGGCTCAACTAACGCTCCTGCTGGTGAGTGGGGCCGACGTTGAAGCTGCCGGTGTTTCCGGAGCCGCCCGCCTGACGCCCCTGCTGGATGCCCCGACGGAGATTGGTCAGCCGGCCCCGTACGTCGTCCGGCGCACGGGACACCTGCGGACCGGTGTGGTGGGTCTGATCCTGCGCGGTTCCCGGCACGAGGTTGGCTCGCGGGACCCGTCGGGGCAGACCCGAGGTGGTGACACCGCCGGCCGCGGGCTTGCGTACCCGCTCGGCCTGGCGCACCAGCTCGTCGTTGGGCGAGGTCCGCCAGGAGGCGGCACCCGCGTTGTGCTGGCCGCCCTGACCCGGCTGGCCCTGGCCGGCCGCGGGGCGGCGCGGCGGGCCCGACGGAGCGGGGCGCCCGGCCGGCTGCTGCGGTGCGGCCGGGGACTGCGCGGCGCCGTCGGCACCGCCGCCCTGGTTCTGGTGGAACCAGTTCGTTTCCAGCGTGTCGTACAGCGGTGTACGGCCGTCGCCGGGACCGGACGCCGGCGGCAGCGCCTCGGGCTGCGGCTGCGCGGGCAGACTGCCCACGGCCGGACGCGGCGCGCCGAAGTCGGCACCGCCCTGGCGCGGACGCGGTGCTCCGGGCCGGCCCTGGCCCGCCGCGGGCGGACGCGGGGCGTTGAAGTCGGGACGCGCGAACTGCTCGGTGGCCGCGGGGTCCTGGGCCTGCGGACGGCCTCCGTGGCCGTCGTCGTGGTGGGCACCGGGTCGTGCGTACTGGCCGGTGGACTCGGGGTCCTCGTGGCCGCGCGGCGTGTCCTGGGCGGAACGCGGCTGCTCGCCACCCCAGCCCGCGGGCTGGGGGCGCTGCTGCCGGCCGCCGTTGCCGGGCAGTTCGGCACTCGGGCCGCTGTTGCCGGGCTGCGCCGGGCGGCCGGAGTTGCGGCCCCGGTCGCCCTGGCCGCGGTCCTGCGCACCCGGTCCGGCCGGTCGGCCGCGCCCGGCATCGGCGCCGAACGCGCTCGCGGCAGCGCCGCCCTGGCGGGAGAAGTCCTGCTGAGCGGGATCCTGACCCGGGCCGCCCTGCTGCGGGCCGCTCTGGAACGGACCGCCGTCGCGGCCGGGAAGCGCCGCACGCGCGGCCGGTCCCGTGCCGACCTGCCCGCGCTGTCCGCCGAGGCCCGGACGTCCGCCGCCGGCCGCACCGGGCCCGCCGGTCAGACCCCGACCACCGCCACCGCCGGCCGGAGCCTGCGGTGCGCCGTTCTGCCCGCCCGCACCGGGCTTGCCCGGTGCCTTCTTGCCGCCGTGGGCGACATCGACGGGGAGCATGACCAGCGCGGTCGTGCCACCGGAGTCGGAGGGGCGGAGCTGGATCCGGATGCCGTGCCGCAGGGACAGGCGGCCGACCACGAACAGACCCATGCGGCGGGAGACCGAGACGTCCACGGTGGGTGGCGACGCCAGCCGCTCGTTGATCGCGGCGAGGTCCTCGGGGGAGAGGCCGATGCCGGTGTCGTGGATCTCGACGAGCACCCGGCCGTCGGGCAGGGCGTGACCGGTCACGCGCACCTTGGTCTGCGGCGAGGAGAACGACGTCGCGTTCTCCAGCAGCTCTGCGAGGAGGTGCACGAGGTCGTTGACGACGCGGCCCGCGACCTCGGTCGCCGGCACGGCGGCCAGCTCGATGCGCTCGTACTGCTCCACCTCGGAGGCGGCGGCACGGAGCACGTCGACCAGCGGGACGGGCCGGGTCCAGCGGCGGCCCGGCTCCTCGCCCGCGAGGACGAGGAGGTTCTCGCCGTTACGGCGCATACGGGTCGCGAGGTGGTCCAGCTTGAACAGGGAGGACAGCTGGTCCGGGTCGGCCTCGCGGGACTCCAGCTCGGAGATGAGCGACAGCTGACGCTGGATGAGACCCTGCGAACGGCGCGACAGGTTGGTGAACATGGCGTTGACGTTGCCTCGCAGGAGCGCCTGTTCGGCGGCGAGGCGGACCGCCTCGCGGTGCACGTCGTCGAAGGCCGCGGCCACCTTTCCGATCTCGTCCCGGGAGTGCACACCCACGGACTCCACCGTGGTGTCCACGTCCTGCGGGTCGGCCTCGGACAGCTCCTTGACCAGCTCGGGCAGGCGTTCCTGGGCGACCTTGGTGGCGGTGTCCTGCAGCCGGCGCAGCGAGCGGATCATGGAGCGGGCGACGACGAAGGCGCCGATGAGCGACACACCGAGCACCAGCAGGATGAGCGCACCGTTGATGATGGCGTCCTGCTGCGACTCCTGCTTGAGCTCGCGGGCCTTGCTCTCCATCTCACCGAGAAGCGTCTTCTCGATGGTGTTCATCGCGTCGATCTTGGTGTCGGCCTGGTCGGTCCAGTCCTTGTAGCCGCGGCGTTCGGCGCTCGCGAGCCCACTGGGCCGGCTGAGCACGCGGATGGCGTAGTCGTTCGCCTCCTCGATCTCGGAGTTGCCGTCCACGAGGGGGGCGGTCAGCTCCTCGGCGTTGCCGCCGAGGGAGGCGTAGAGGCGCTTGAACGAGGCGAGGGCCTGCTTCTCGTTCTCGCCCGCGTCGTCGCCGGTGAGGCGGTCGTTCTCGCTCATGTCGCCGGCGGTCTTGGAGTTGGCCGGGAGCGCGGCCGCGATGATCGCGCGCTGGATCGACGCGTACTCCTTGGCGGCGGAGAAGGCCGCCAGGGCGCGGGTGCGCTTGATCATCTCGGGGTTGTTGGTCGCCTGGGCCATGTCCTGGGACAGGGTGAGCAGCGACGTGATCAGCCGGTTGTACCGGTTGACCGTCTGCGTGGTCGAGTCCTCGCCGTCGAAGGCAGTGCCCCGGATCTTGGCGATCGTCGTGACCTGCTGGGCGATCTGGCTGACGTTCGCGTGGATGCTCTCCAGCGCCTCGTCGCCCGAGGTGTCGCCGATGTCGACGGTCGCGGCCAGGAAGGACTGCCGGTGGCGGTCCGTCTCCGTGCGGGACTGGCTGACCTCGAAGGCCTCGGCGCTGCCGCCGTTCGACAGCGGGCCGGCGGCGTGGTCGCGCTCCTCCTGGAGCGCCTCGGCGAGGGCCGTGGCCTCCTTGGTGAGCTTGGTGAGCAGCTGCATGTGGTCCAGCTGCTCGATGTCGCTCATCGACTCGTTGATGCGCAGACCGCCCAGGGTGGTCGCGGCGACCACGGGGAGCGCGAGCAGGGAGACGAGCCGGGTACTGATGCGCCAGTTGCGCAGGGCGATACGGGAGCCCGTGTCGGTCGGGCCCTTGCCCTTGCCCTTGGGCCGGTCCGCCGGCTCCGCGGTGGCCGAGTCGGCGCCGGGGCGCGCTCCGCGGTCGCCGCTGTCGCCCGCCGGACCCTGGTTCTGGGTGTGCTGGGGCGAGGGCCCGCGGTCGCTCGCGCCGCGCGGCTCCTGTTCAGCGGCAGCTTCCCCTTGGCCCTGGCGGGCCTGGGGACGCCCCATGCCATCCCTCTTGAAACGTCCCTGCACTAGCGTCGCAACCTCTGGACCAGGCGTCCCCCCGCGGTACGGAAGGACGGTGTCGGCGTCGTAGGGGCGGTGGAGGCGCCCCCAGGTGGTCGTGGACCGGCGCTCTCCCCCTTCCCGCCGCCACTCGGCGCTGCGTTGCGCCCCCTGCGCGCCGGTCGGAGACCTGCGGCGGTGCGTGGAATTCCAGCACAGTGCCGGATCTCCAACAAGGGCCGTGTATCGGCCTGTGACCTGAGTGACACGTTGTGAGCGAGACGTCACGAGACGTAGAAAGTGATCGCGGAGAAATCGGGCGTTTATTCACGAGTCGCTTACGGGTGGGGGGTGTCCCAGTCGCGATGATCAGGAGCGGAATGGCTCATTCAGGTGCGCAATGTCCGTTTCTGAGTGGTGGTTTGGTTGACCGGAATGACGGAATTGCTCTTCAGGTCGTGAGCAAACTCACACGTAGATCGTTGGCTCTTCCGTCCATTCGCAGGGAAATCGCTGCTTAGCCTGACGCTTTACAAGCACCGGCACACTGACTAGGCGAGCGATGAAGACGACGATGCTGTTCCGTAACATAGCCAACCCCCGCCGCACGACCCTGGCGCACCTCGAGGACGCCGGTGAGCTGCAGCCGGAGGCTCAGCCGGAACCGTCCGCCGTGCTCCCCGCCCAGACGGCCAACCCCCGCCGCACGACGCTGGTGAACGCCCCCGCGGCGCTGTAATACGGCAGGTCGGGCCCCTCTCGCGCGTTAGCCTGGAGCGTCAGACTCCAGCCAGCGGAACAGAGGGGCGCGAGGCACCCGTGCGGATCGCCAGATTCTCCATCGACGGCAATGTCGCTTTCGGCGCGGTCGAGGGCGAGGGGACCGGCGATCCGGCCGGCCTCGTGCTCGACGTCATCAAAGGCATTCCCTACGGCGACTTCGAGCTCTCGGGCACGAAGATCCCCCTGAGCAAGGTCCGGCTGCTGCCGCCCGTCCTCCCGAACAAGGTCGTGGCCATCGGCCGCAACTACGCGGAGCACGCCGCGGAACTCGGCAACGAGGTCCCGGAGGCACCGGTGGCCTTCTTCAAGCCCACCACCTCGGTGATCGGCACCGGCGACGCGATCGAGTACCCCTCGTTCTCCGACGACGTGCACTACGAGGCAGAGCTCGCCGTCGTGATCGGCCGGTTGTGCCGTGACGTCCCGCGCGCCCGGGTCAAGGACGTCATCCTCGGCTACACCTGCGCCAACGACGTCACCGCCCGCGACGCCCAGAAGCGCGAGAAGCAGTGGGCCCGGGCCAAGGGCTTCGACACGTCCTGCCCGCTGGGCCCCTGGGTGGAGACCGGCATCGACCTGGCCCGTGCCGGCGACCTCACCATCCAGTGCACGGTCAACGGCGAGCAACGCCAGCTGGGTCGCACGAGCGACATGATCCGCTCCATCGAGGACCTGGTCGTCCACATCACCGAGGCCATGACGCTCCTTCCCGGAGACGTCATCCTCACCGGCACCCCCGCCGGGGTCGGCCCCCTCAACGTCGGCGACGAGGTCGCCGTCACCATCGAAGGCATCGGCACTCTCACCAACAAGGTGATCAAGCGTGGCTAACGGACCCTCCCCCAAGCTCTCGGCTCCGCTCGAGCAGGGGGTACCCCCTCGCGTACGATTCTGTCCCTCGCCGACCGGCAACCCCCACGTGGGCCTGGTCCGCACCGCCCTGTTCAACTGGGCGTTCGCGCGGCACAACCGGGGCACCATGGTCTTCCGGATCGAGGACACGGACGCGGCACGCGACTCCGAGGAGTCGTACGACCAGCTCCTCGACTCACTGCGCTGGCTCGGGCTCGACTGGGACGAGGGCCCCGAGACCGGCGGCCCGCACGAGCCGTACCGCCAGTCCCAGCGCATGGACATCTACCGGGACGTCGCCGAGAAGCTCCTGGCCGGCGGGTACGCCTACCGCTGCTACTGCACCGTCACCGAGCTCGACGAGCGCCGCGAGGCCGCCCGCGCCGCCGGCAGGCCCTCCGGCTACGACGGGCACTGCCGTGACCTGTCCGACGAGCGGAAGGCCGCGTACGAGCGCGAGGGCCGCGAGTCGATCGTCCGCTTCCGGATGCCCGACGAGCCGATCACCTTCACCGACCTGGTCCGCGGCGAGCTCACCTTCACCCCGGACAACGTGCCTGACTACGGCATCGTCCGGGCCAACGGCGCGCCCCTCTACACACTGGTCAACCCGGTCGACGACGCGCTGATGGACATCACCCACGTGTTGCGCGGCGAGGACCTGCTGTCCTCCACCCCGCGCCAGATCGCGCTCTACAAGGCGCTGATCGAGCTCGGCGTCGCCCACCGGATCCCGGCCTTCGGCCACCTGCCGTACGTCATGGGCGAGGGCAACAAGAAGCTGTCCAAGCGCGACCCGCAGGCATCCCTCAACCTGTACCGGGAGCGCGGCTTCCTGCCGGAGGGCCTGCTCAACTACCTCTCCCTGCTCGGCTGGTCGTTCTCCGCGGACCAGGACGTCTTCTCCCTCGCCGAGATGGTCGGGAAGTTCGACATCGCGGACGTCAACGCCAACCCGGCCCGCTTCGATCTCAAGAAGGCCGAGGCGATCAACGCGGACCACATCCGCCGACTGGACGTGAAGGCGTTCGCCGAGGCATGCGAGCCCTGGCTGCGCGCGCCCCACGCCAACTGGGAGCCCGCGGACTTCGACCAGGCCGCCTGGGAGGCGATCGCCCCTTACGCCCAGACCCGGCTGACCGTCCTCTCCGACATCACCGCCAACGTCGACTTCCTCTTCCGCACGGAGCCGGTCGAGGACGAGGCGTCCTGGCAGAAGGCGATGAAGGAGGGCTCCGACGCCCTGCTGCGCACGGCGCGGGCGAAGCTGGCGGCCGCCGACTGGTCCGGCCCGGAGGCGTTGAAGGACGCGGTCCTGGCGGCGGGTGAGGAACACGGCCTCAAGCTCGGCAAGGCCCAGGCGCCGGTCCGCGTCGCGGTCACCGGCCGCACGGTGGGCCTGCCGCTCTTCGAGTCGCTGCAGATCCTGGGCCGCGAGAAGTCGCTGGCGCGCATCGACGCGGCGCTGGCGAAGCTCGGAGCGTAACGCCGTCGCCGGACGCGCCCGGAGGGGCTACCGCCCCTCCGGGCGCGTCCGGCGACGGGGCGTCCTCTCGACGCCCCGCCCCGCCCCTGCCCCCGGCGACCGGCACCTCCGGCGGAGGAGCCGCATCCCTCCGCGAACCACCTGCAAACGGCGTCCTCTCCGCTTGCCCTGGGGAGGGAGTCACCCCTTCGGCGTAGCCTCGGACCATGCCGATCCGAGCCGTACTGTGGGACGTCGACGACACGATCTTCGACTACGCCGGAGCCGACCGCGTCGGCATGGAGCGCCATCTCCGGGCCGAGGGCCTTGACGAGGCGTACGAGTCCGTAGACGAGGCCCTCACGCGCTGGAAGGAGCTCACCCGGATCCACTGGCGGCGCTTCGAGGGCGGAGGAGTGGACTTCGAGGCCCAGCGGCGGGACCGGGTCCGGGACTTCCTCGGGGCGCCGGGTATGGGCGACGCCCGGGCGGACGAGTGGTTCGCCCGCTACGTCACCCACTACGAGGCCGCCTGGCAGCTGTTCCCCGACGCCGTGCCCGCCCTGGACACCCTGGCGGCCGGCTTCCGGCACGGTGTGCTCTCGAACTCCTCCATCCGCAACCAGCACCGCAAGCTCACCGTGCTGGGCGTGCGCGATCGCTTCGAGGCGGTCGTGTGCGCGGCCGAGCTGGGCGTCGCCAAACCCCGGGCCGCCGCCTTCCACGCCGCGTGCGACGCCCTAGGGCTGCCCCCGGGGGAGGTGGCGTATGTCGGCGACCACCCGGACATCGACGCGGTGGGGGCCGTCGCCGCGGGGCTGACCGGTATCTGGCTGGACCGCGCCGGACTGGGCGGCAGGCCGGAACTGATCCGGATCACCGGCCTGGGGGAGCTGCCCGCCCTGCTGCGGGCGGATACCCGTTTTGGAGCGCCGTCCTCCTTCAGGTAATGTTCTTCCTGCGCCGAGGGGAGCAAGCCGAAAGGCCGGACCCGGAAGCGCACAACCTGACAAGACCCCCGCAGGGGGGTTGAGTTTTGGTGGCCTATGGTGTAATTGGCAGCACGACTGATTCTGGTTCAGTTAGTCTAGGTTCGAGTCCTGGTAGGCCAGCTCGCAGAGCTCATCTGCAAAGCCCCCGTTGTGTAGCGGCCTAGCACGCTGCCCTCTCAAGGCAGTAGCGCCGGTTCGAATCCGGTCGGGGGTACAGATCCTTCCCGCGAGATCACCAGGGTCGCTCCCGGTGGCCTCGCAGTGACAAACATCCGGCTTCCGTCGGATGGGGATCGCCCAGGGCCCCCGTTGTGTAGCGGCCTAGCACGCCGCCCTCTCAAGGCGGTAGCGCCGGTTCGAATCCGGTCGGGGGTACCAACTGGTCTAAACCACCAGTGGCCTATGGTGTAATTGGCAGCACGACTGATTCTGGTTCAGTTAGTCTTGGTTCGAGTCCAGGTAGGCCAGCTGATCCGTTTCGATGGATCAAGATCTTGCCCCCGTTGTGTAGCGGCCTAGCACGCCGCCCTCTCAAGGCGGTAGCGCCGGTTCGAATCCGGTCGGGGGTACGTGACGAGGAGGCCCTCCCCAGCTGGGGAGGGCCTCCTCGCGTTTCCGGCGAGCCGTCTACCGCCGCGGTCAGCCGAAGCGCCGGTGGGACTCCTCGGCCTGGGCCAGCCTGCGCAGTCCGAGCAGTACCGGCTCGTAGAGCACGGTCAGCGCCACCGCCGCCTCCACCTGCTCCTCCCCGGGCTCGTACCGTTCCACCAAGTCCAGGTCGGCGACGGCCAGTTCGGCCGCGGTTCGGGCGTACGGCAGCAGCTGCCCCGTGCCGCAGGGATATCCGAGGCGCACCATCGTGGCGATGCCGGAGACCACCATCCGGTAGGCGGGTGACTGTGCGCCGACCTCCCGGCCGAAGGTCCAGCCCAGTTGTTCCAGCAGTGCGTCCGCGGTGCGGCGGGCCGTCTCCGCGGCCGGGTCGTCCTCGTCGGGCTCCGCGCCGTGCGGGATGGCCCAGACGGCGGCGCCGAGCCTCATGTGGGGGTCGAGGCCGTCGTCGGTGACGGCCGCCAGTACCTCGCGTGCGGTCGCCACCGGTATCCGGCCGACCTGGATCAGCGCACGGACGAGACGGAGCCGGCGCAGATGCCCCTCGTCGTACTCGGCCTGGGTGGCGCTGATCCGATGGCCCGGCGGCAGCAGCCGCTCGCGCAGGTAGTACTTGACCGTCGGTATCGGCACTCCGCTGCGTTCGCTGAGTTCCGCGAGTCTCATGCCCTTGCGCCTTCCCTTGGAGAGTGTCACTATCCAATCATGGATAGCGTAACTATCCAATCGGTGCTCAAGGAGGAAACGCGATGGGCAGCACACCGATCCAGGGCCGCATGACCGCCGACGCGCAGGGCGACGTGGTCGTCTTCCTCATCGGCATGCGCATCAACAGCTTCCGTTCGGTGCGGAGTTGGTGGCCGGTGTTCCGGGCCATGCCGCGGATGCTGAAGGAGTTGTCGAAGGACGAGGGCAGCGGACTGCTCGGCTACCAGTTGCTGCTGGGGGGTCCGCGCGTCCTCTGCATCGTCCAGTACTGGGACACCGAGGAGAAGCTGTTCGCCTACGCATCGGCCCAGGACAAGGAGCACCGCCCGGCCTGGGTGGCGTTCAACAGGCGGATGCGCGAGGGCAGGGGGAGGGTCGGCTTCTGGCACGAGACGTACATCGTGCCGGCGGGCTCGTACGAGAACGTCTACGTGAACATGCCCGCGTTCGGTCTGGGTGCGGCGAGCGGCGTCGTCCCGGTCGCCCGGCGCGGGGAACGGGCCGCGGAGCGCCTGCGCTCGGCGTGATCGCGGGGCGCCGGGTCTCAGGGGGCGCCGCGGGAGGGGCTCCCGTGGAGCCCTCCGGCGCCTCGGGCCGGCCTGCTCGGACTCCCGGGCCCCGCACCCGCCCCGCGCGGCGCCGGTGGGCGGGGCGGGTCCGGGGCCCGGCCGGGTCAGCCGCGGCGGAGGGCGTCGGAGAGGCGTGCCGCCGCGTCGATGACGGCCTGCGCGTGCATCCGGCCGGGGTGCCGGGTGAGGCGCTCGATCGGTCCGGAGACCGAGACGGCGGCGACGACCCGGTTCGAGGGTCCGCGTACCGGTGCCGAGACGGACGCGACGCCGGGCTCCCGCTCGCCGATCGACTGCGCCCAGCCCCGGCGCCGTACGCCGGACAGCGCAGTCGCCGTGAAGCGCGCCCCCTGCAGACCGCGGTGCAGCCGCTCCGGCTCCTCCCAGGCCATCAGGATCTGGGCCGAGGAGCCGGCCTTCATCGTGAGCGTGGAGCCGACGGGTACCGTGTCCCGCAGTCCGGACAGCCGCTCGGCGGCCGCCACACAGATGCGCATGTCTCCCTGCCGGCGGTAGAGCTGCGCGCTCTCGCCCGTCACATCGCGCAGGTGTGTCAGCACCGGCCCGGCCGTGGCCAGCAGCCGGTCCTCGCCGGCCGCGGCTGCGAGCTCCGCCAGGCGCGGGCCCAGGATGAACCGGCCCTGCATGTCCCTCGCCACCATCCGGTGGTGTTCCAGTGCCACGGCGAGGCGATGCGCCGTGGGCCGTGCGAGCCCTGTCGCCGCGACCAGCCCGGCGAGGGTGGCCGGACCGGACTCCAGGGCGCTCAGTACCAGAGCTGCCTTGTCGAGAACGCCGACGCCGCTAGAGTTGTCCATGCAACGATACTCACGTCTCACTCTGTGAAACGCAAGTTCAAATTCTCCGAGAAGTTGCGACTCTGGATGTGCGGCCGCACAAGGGCCCGCGCTCCCCGCCCGGCCCGGCATGCGGACGGCGGCGCAATCGATCTCTAGTTGGTGCCCGGCGACGCTGCCGGGCCGGAGGGAAAGCGATGGGTAGGACACTCGCGGAGAAGGTCTGGGACGATCATGTCGTCCGGCGCGTCGAGGGCGAGCCCGACCTCCTCTTCATCGATCTCCACCTCCTGCACGAGGTGACGAGTCCGCAGGCGTTCGACGGTCTCCGCCAGAACGGGCGCCGGGTGCGGCGGCTCGACCTCACCATCGCGACCGAGGACCACAACACTCCCACCCTCGACATCGACAAGCCCATCGCCGACCCGGTCTCCCGCGCCCAGCTGGAGACCCTGCGCAAGAACTGCGCCGAGTTCGGCGTCCGGCTGCATCCGCTGGGTGACGTCGAGCAGGGCGTCGTCCATGTCGTGGGGCCGCAGCTGGGTCTGACCCAGCCGGGCACCACCGTGGTCTGCGGCGACTCCCACACCTCCACCCACGGCGCCTTCGGCGCTCTGGCGTTCGGTATCGGCACCTCCCAGGTCGAGCACGTACTGGCCACCCAGACCCTGCCCATGGCCCGCCCCAGGACCATGGCGATCACCGTCGACGGGGAACTGCCCGACGGGGTCACCGCCAAGGACCTGATCCTGGCCATCATCGCCAGGATCGGCACCGGCGGCGGCCAGGGCTACGTCCTGGAATACCGCGGCCCGGCCATCGAGAAGCTCTCGATGGAGGCCCGGATGACCATCTGCAACATGTCCATCGAGGCCGGCGCCCGCGCGGGCATGATCGCCCCCGACCAGACCACGTTCGACTACCTGAAGGGACGCGACCACGCCCCGACGGGCGAGGACTGGGACGCGGCCGTCGCGTACTGGAAGACCCTGCGCACCGACGACGACGCGGTCTTCGACGCCGAGGTGTTCATCGACGCCGCCGAACTGGCCCCGTTCGTCACCTGGGGCACCAACCCCGGCCAGGGCGCACCGCTGTCCGGACACGTCCCCGACCCCGCATCGTACGAGGACGCATCGGAGCGTTTCGCCGCGGAAAAGGCCCTGGAATACATGGGGTTGACCGCCGGACAGGCGCTGCGTGACATCCAGGTGGACACCGTCTTCGTAGGCTCCTGCACCAACGGTCGTATCGAGGACCTGCGCTCGGCGGCGTCGGTCCTGGAGGGCCGCAAAGTCACCGACGGCGTACGGATGCTGGTCGTCCCCGGATCGGTCCGGGTCGCGCTGCAGGCCGTCGAGGAGGGGCTGGACAAGGTCTTCAAGGAGGCCGGCGCCGAGTGGCGGCACGCGGGCTGCTCGATGTGCCTGGGCATGAACCCCGACCAGCTCGCCCCCGGCGAACGCTCCGCCTCCACCTCCAACCGCAACTTCGAAGGCCGCCAGGGCAAAGGCGGACGGACCCATCTGGTCTCGCCGCAGGTCGCCGCCGCCACCGCGGTCCTCGGCCATCTGGCCTCGCCCGCCGACCTGACCGACGTGTCCGCCACCCCCACGCCCGCCGGAGTCTGACCACCATGGAAGCTTTCACCACCCACACCGGCCGGGCCGTGCCGCTGCGCCGCAGCAACGTCGACACCGACCAGATCATCCCCGCCCACTGGCTGAAGAAGGTCACCCGCGACGGGTTCGAGGACGGCCTCTTCGAGGCATGGCGCAAGAACGACGACTTCGTCCTCAACCAGCCCGAGCGGCAGGGCGCGACGGTACTGGTCGCCGGCCCCGACTTCGGCACCGGCTCCTCCCGCGAGCACGCCGTCTGGGCCCTGCAGAACTACGGGTTCAGGACCGTCATCTCCTCCCGCTTCGCCGACATCTTCCGCGGCAACTCCCTCAAGAACGGCCTGCTGACCGTGGTTCTCCCGCAGGAGACCGTCGACCGGCTGTGGGAACTGACCGAGGCCGATCCGGACGTGGACATCACCGTCGACCTGGAACGACGCCAGGTCCGCGCCCCAGGCGTCACCGCCGACTTCGAACTCGACGAGAACGCCCGATGGAGGCTGCTCAACGGCCTCGACGACATCAGCCTCACCCTTCAGAACGAAGCGGACATCGCGGCCTACGAAGTCTCCAGGCCGGCCTTCAAGCCTCGTACCATTGAGGTCTGAGCAGCGGTTTTCCCCGACTGCGCCCTCCACCGCCCGGTGGAGGGCGCAGTCGCATGTTGAGGCCCTGTGGGGCGACAACTCGCCCCAGATGGCACAATCGGTGCATGGAACGCGACAGCCAACTCGAGCTCTACGAGGCGGTCGCGGCCCGACTGAAGGAAGCACACACAAGGGTGCGCGAACTGCAAGTTCCGGAGGGCGTGCGGATGGCGCTGTCCCGGAAGCTGCTGGCAGTGACGGCCGTGGCGAAGCACGATCTCGCAGACGCCGCAAGGCGCCTGGACCGGTTGATGAAGGACCTCGATGAAGGTCGATTCCCCCAAGGTGACTGACCGCCCGGCGACTGGGTCGATATGCGGCGCGGTCGTGTGGCCGCGACGGTCGACTTCGTTGCGGCACTAGGGTGATTAGCCCGTTTCGTGTTTGATTTGCGGTATATATCTGCCTAACGTGCGAAATAGCTTGAACAGTTTCGTTCCGGCGATGTCTCCGAAGGGGAAGACGTGAACAAGGCGCAGCTCGTAGAAGCGATTGCCGACAAGATGGGCGGCCGGCAGCAGGCCGCCGAAGCTGTCGACGCGGTCCTCGACGCGATCGTCCGCGCGGTTGTCGGCGGCGACCGGGTTTCGGTCACCGGCTTCGGCTCGTTCGAGAAGGTGGACCGCCCGGCCCGCTACGCCCGCAACCCGCAGACGGGCGAGCGCGTACGGGTCAAGAAGACCTCGGTGCCGCGGTTCCGCGCGGGCCAGGGCTTCAAGGACCTGGTGAGCGGCACGAAGAAGCTCCCCAGGGGTGGCGAAGTGTCCGTCAAGAAGGCTCCGAAGGGCAGCCTGCAGATGGGCGCCGCCGCGAAGAAGGCGGCGGCGAAGAAGGCCACCGCGAAGAAGGCGGCGGCGAAGAAGACCACGGCCAAGAAGGCGGCGGCGAAGAAGACCACGGCCAAGAAGACCACGGCCAAGAAGACCACCGCGGCGGCGAAGAAGACCACCGCCAAGAAGACGGCGGCGGCGAAGAAGACCGCTCCCGCCAAGAAGGCGACGGCCAAGAAGGCGCCGGCGAAGAAGGCCACCGCGCGCAAGACCACCGCCAAGAAGACCACTGCCCGCAAGAAGTAAGCGGCGCACCAGTTCAGGGCCACTCACGCGACGGGCCGGACTCCCCTGGGGGAGCCCGGCCCGCGGCGTTCCCCCCGGCGGGGCGGCGGTCACAACGTCTGCAGGGTCACCAGCGTGATCCGGAGGGTGTCGCCCTCGCCCTCGGTCTCGATGCGCACCCGCTGGCCCGGGCGCAGCAGCCGCAGCCCTCCGGCGTCGAACGCCGCGGTGCCGAAGTCCACCGGAGTCCCGTCGTCGAGCAGCACGCTCCCGCTGCGGGTCACTGGGTCGTACGTGTACGCGGTCGCCTGCATGCCCCGAGCCTATCCGGCGCCCGTGACGGGCGTTCCGTCCGGGCCCGCCCGGGTCCAGCGCAGCCGGCGGCCCTCGGCGGGCGCCGGCCGCCGGGCTTCAGGAACTCCAGGCGAGGGGTGCCGTAGCGCACCGGGCCGCCGTTCGCGGGCCGACGCCCAGCGCGAGAGCGGCCCGCAGATCGCCACCCGTGTCCACGTCGCGGCGTATCGACTCCACCCCGTCCAATTCGATTTCCACGGCCCCCGAGGTCAAATGCCGCTGCCGTGAGTGCCCGCCGAATGCCGGACGCAATTCCGTGCCGGGCGCCGCCGACAGGAATGTCGTGCCAATTCCGGCGGCATCCGCCAGGAAAGCCCGGGGAAATTTCCGGGCGCTGGCGAGCACCCGTTCCAATTCGTCGGGGCGCAGCGCCGGGAGGTCCGCGTTGAGCGCGCCCACGGCCGCGGCCGGCCGGAGCGCGCGGACCTCGGCGGCCCCGTGGGCCAGCGCCGCGTTGAGCCCCGCGCCCGGCGAGTCCGGGACGACACGCGCGCCCAGGTCCGCCAGCTCGGCCGCCGCCAGCGGATCGTCAGTGACGACCACCACATCCCGCACCGTGCGGCAGGACAGCGCCCGGGAGACCGTGTCCTGTGCGAAGGCGAGCGCGAACCGCGGCCGCATCGCACCACCCGTGGCCTCCGACAACCTGCTCTTGGCCAGTGCGAGCGGTTTCAGGGGGACGACCAGTGACCAGTGCACGGGCCCATTGTCACCCGCGATCACGAACGTCCGGCGACCCGGCGTCGCAGGCGGGGCGTACGGTGTTCTCGACAGACCAGGGGCCTGGGGCGACACTTGACCCCCAGCAGCCGGGCGCCAGCCGGGCGGCAGTCAGGTCCAAACGAGGAAGGTGTCCGAGTGTCCCGCCGCAGAATCGGCTTCTGGTACCGCCTTGCTGCGGTCATCGCGAAACCGCCGCTGGTGGTTCTGTTCAAGCGGGACTGGCGGGGAATGGAGCACATTCCGGCCGACGGAGGATTCATCACAGCGGTGAATCACAACTCCTACCTGGATCCGCTCTCCTACGCCCACTACCAGTACAACACCGGACGCGTCCCGCGCTTCCTGGCGAAGGCCGGCCTCTTCAAGGGCTCCTTCGTGGGCACGATACTGCGCGGCACCGGCCAGATCCCCGTCTACCGGGAGACGACGAACGCCCTCGACGCCTTCCGCGCCGCCGTCGACGCCATCGAGCGCGGCGAGTGCGTCGCGTTCTACCCCGAGGGCACGCTGACCCGGGACCCCGAGATGTGGCCGATGGCGGGCAAGACCGGTGCCGCGCGCGTCGCGCTCCTCACCAAGGCGCCGGTCATTCCCGTGGCCCAGTGGGGCGCCAACATGGCGATGCCGCCCTACGCCAAGGAGAACAAGCTGCGTCTCCTCCCCCGGAAGACCCTGATCGTGCAGGCGGGGCCGCCCGTGGACCTCGACCGGTTCCACGGCATGGAGCCCACCCCCGACGTCCTGCGCGAGGCCACCGAGGTCATCATGGCCGCGATCACCGCGCAGCTGGAGGAGATCCGCGGCGAGAAGGCGCCGGCGACGCCGTACGACCACCGCCAGGCGCGGGCCGAACAGCGGCGCAGGGCCGCCGGGGAGGGGACCAAGTGACTCGTTCCGTCAAGGCAGCCGTCTTCGGTACCGGCTCCTGGGGCACGGCCTTCTCGATGGTCCTCGCCGACGCCGGCTGCGAGGTGACCATGTGGGGCCGCCGCGCCGAGCTCGTCGACGCCGTGAACGGCACCCGCACCAACCCCGACTACCTGCCGGGGGTCCAGCTACCCGAGGCGGTCCGGGCCACCACCGACCCCGCCGAGGCCGCCCGCGACGCCGACTTCACCGTCCTCGTCGTCCCCTCCCAGACCCTGCGCGCCAACCTCACGGAATGGGCGCCGCTGCTGGCCCCCGGCACCGTGCTCGTCTCCCTGATGAAGGGCGTCGAACTCGGTACTGCCAAGCGGATGAGCGAGGTCATCGAGGAAGTGGTCGCCAAGGCGCCCGCCGGGGGCACCCCGGACGAGGTCCGGGGGAGGGTCGCCGTCCTCACCGGGCCCAACCTGGCCAAGGAGATCGCCGACCGCCAGCCCGCGGCCGCGGTCGTCGCGTGCGCCGACGAGGGCGTCGCCCGGCGCCTCCAGTCCGCCTGCATGACCGCGTACTTCCGCGCCTACACCAACACCGACGTCGTCGGCTGCGAACTCGGCGGTGCGGTCAAGAACGTCATCGGACTGGCCGTCGGCATCGCGGACGGCATGGGCCTCGGCGACAACTCCAAGGCCACCCTCATCACCCGGGGGCTCGCCGAGACGACCCGCCTCGGCCTCGCCATGGGCGCCGACCCGATGACGTTCGCCGGCCTCGCCGGCCTCGGCGACCTCGTGGCCACCTGCTCCTCGCCGCTCTCCCGGAACCACACGTTCGGCACCAACCTCGGCCGGGGGATGACGCTCCAGGAGACCATCGCGGCGACCAAGCAGACGGCCGAGGGCGTCAAGTCCTGCGAGTCGGTTCTCGATCTCGCCCGCCGGCACGGCGTCGACATGCCCATCACCGAGACGGTCGTGTCGATCGTCCACGAGGGCAAGCCGCCGGTCGTCGCGCTCAAGGAGCTGATGTCCCGCAGCGCCAAGCCCGAGCGCCACTGAGGGAAGACCACCGGAAGGCACTCTTCCGTTCGGTGGCCGCGCGCCCCTTCGGCCCGGCGGAGGCGCAGGGTACGCTCGTCGCGATATGAGCGAGAACCAGTCCCAGAGCACCGGCCTTGCCCCCACCAGCGGTGAGGCGCTCCGCAAGCCGCGTGTCGCGGTCGTCTTCGGCGGCCGAAGCTCCGAGCACGCGATCTCCGTCGTGACGGCCGGCGCCGTACTGCGTGCCATCGACCGCACCGCGTACGACGTCCTGCCCATCGGCATCACCGCGGACGGCCGCTGGGCGCTGACGGCCGACGAGCCCGACCGGATGGCCATCGCGGACCGGCGGCTGCCGTCCGTCGCAGATCTCGCCGAATCGGCCGAGGGCGGCGTCGTCCTGTCCGTGGACCCGGCCAACCGCGAGGTCGTCTACAGCGAGCCCGGCTCCGTGCCCAAGGCACTCGGCGAGGTCGACGTCGTCTTCCCCGTGCTGCACGGCCCGTACGGCGAGGACGGAACGCTCCAGGGCCTGCTCGAACTCGCCGGTGTCCCGTACGTGGGAGCCGGTGTCCTCGCCTCGGCCGTCGGCCAGGACAAGGAGTACATGAAGCGGGTCTTCGTCTCCTTCGGGCTGCCGGTCGGCCCGTACGCGGTGATCAGGCCCCGGGAGTGGGAGCAGGATCCTTCCGCCGCCCGCAAGAAGATCGTCGACTTCGCCGGCGAGCACGGGTGGCCGCTGTTCGTGAAGCCCGCCCGCGCCGGTTCGTCGATCGGCATCACCAAGGTCGACGACCTCTCGGGTCTGGACGAGGCCGTCGAGGAGGCCCGGCGCCACGACCCGAAGATCATCGTTGAGGCGCTGCTGCGCGGTCGCGAGATCGAGTGCGGTGTGCTGGAGTTCGAGGACGGCCCCCGCGCCAGTGTGCCGGCCGAGATCCCGCCCGTGTCCTCGCACGACTTCTACGACTTCGAGGCCAAGTACATCGACTCGGCCACCGGACTCGTGCCCGCGCCGCTCACGGACGAGGAGACCGCCGAGGTGCAGCGGCTCGCCGTCGAGGCGTTCGAGGCCGCGTCCTGCGAGGGACTGGTCCGGGCGGACTTCTTCCTCACCGAGGCCGGCGAGTTCGTGATCAACGAGATCAACACCATGCCGGGCTTCACGCCCATCTCGATGTACCCGCGCATGTGGCAGGAGTCCGGGGTCGACTACGCGGAGCTCGTCGACCTTCTGATCCGGGCCGCACTGCGCCGCTCCACCGGCCTGCGCTGAAGCGGCGTTACCGCACCCGGTGACGGGTGCGGTAACGCCGGTTCGGCGGGGGACCTACGGGTTCCGGGTGAAGCGAGGCGGGACGGTCCGGGCGACCGGTCCCGCCAGATCCGTCAGCGGTCCCATGTCCGTGAACCGGTCCGACAGCGTCACCTCGACATACGTCCTGCGGTACGTGGTGGTGAACCGGGCGCCGTCCTCCAGCTCCTCGGAGTACCAGTCCACACCGTTCACCTCCACCCCGTCCGCCTGCTCACTCTCCAGCCCCGCGGGGCGCGGAACCCCGCAGCGCAGTACGATCGCGGCGTCCCCCCACCCGGCGGTCAGCACGGAACGGGGCTCGGGATCCCGGCGGCTCTCACCGGCCACCGAATCCGGCAACGCCTCGTGCAGCGCCAGGCAGAGGGCCTTCTCCTCGGCGGGGGGAGCGGGAACCGTGACCGACGGGGCGGCGTCCGTGGAGGAGCAGCCCGCGGCAGCCAGCAGCACGGCGGCGATGGGCAGGAACGGGAGCCGGCGGTGAGTCATCACCGGCCAAGCGTAGACGGGGGCTACAGGTGCACGACGGGGCAGGTGAGCGTACGGGTGATGCCGTCCACTTGCTGGACCTTGGCGACCACCATGCGGCCCAGCTCGTCGACGGTGTCGGCCTGGGCGCGCACGATCACGTCGTAGGGGCCCGTCACGTCCTCGGCCTGGATCACTCCCGGGATCTTGGAGATGGTGTCGGCGACCGTCGACGCCTTGCCCACCTCGGTCTGAATGAGGATGTACGCCTGTACCACGGAACCTCCAGGGCGGCCACGAGGATCATGTGGGGAGAAGGGACGCCACGGTATCGCGTCGCCGCGGGCCGCGGGGAGACCCGCGCGTTCCGGGGCGTGCGCAGCGTGGCGTACCGGGCACAGAAGTTGACGGCCGACGGGGCCTACTCGACGGTACCGACAGCGGTGACGGCTCGCGACCGCACGACGAACAGGTGGGCCGGGCCGTCCGGCGGCACCGCGGCGACGAAGGGCATGACGAGATGAAGGGCACTGTGGGCGAGCTGGGGGAGTTCGGGCTCATCAGGGAGCTCACCTCCAGGCTCACCTCCACCCCCGCGGTACGGCTCGGACCCGGCGACGACGCCGCGGTCGTGT
This sequence comes from Streptomyces sp. HNM0645, assembly GCF_030056615.1. Taxonomy (NCBI): domain Bacteria; kingdom Bacillati; phylum Actinomycetota; class Actinomycetes; order Kitasatosporales; family Streptomycetaceae; genus Streptomyces; species Streptomyces sp. HNM0645. The sequence goes on from NZ_JASHLT010000015.1 coordinate 161,405, forward strand.
CCGCACCCGACCGCAGGGTCGTGGCCAGCACCGACCTCCTGCTGGAGGGACGCCACTTCCGGCGCGACTGGTCCACCGCCTACGACGTGGGCCGCAAGGCCGCCGCACAGAACCTCGCCGACATCGCCGCCATGGGCGCCGTGCCGACCGCTCTGCTGCTCGGCCTCGTGGTCCCCGCCGACCTCCCGGTCACCTGGGCCACCGAGCTGATGGACGGCATCCGCGACGAGTGCCAGGTCGCCGGCGCGGCGGTCGTCGGCGGCGACGTAGTCCGCGGCGAGACGATCACCCTCGCGATCACCGCACTCGGCGATCTGCGCAACCACGACCCGGTGACCAGGGCCGGGGCGCAGCCCGGCGATGTCGTCGCGTACACGGGCTGGTTGGGCTGGTCCGCGGCCGGACACGCGGTCCTCTCCCGCGGGTTCCGCTCGCCGCGCGCGTTCGTCGAGGCGCACCGGCGCCCCGAACCGCCGTACCACGCGGGACCGGCCGCCGCGGGCCTCGGCGCCACGGCGATGACCGATGTCAGCGACGGTCTCGTCGCCGACCTCGGTCACATCGCAGAGGCCAGCAAGGTCCGCATCGACCTGCGCTCCGGACTCATCGACATCCCCTCGCAGATGAACGACATCGGCCAGGCCGTCGGCGTCGACCCCCTCCAGTGGGTGCTCAGCGGCGGCGAGGACCACGCGATCGTCGCCACCTTCCCGCCGGACGCGAAGCTCCCCGCCCGCTGGAAGGTGATCGGCGAGGTGCTCAACCCGTCGGCGCTGCCCCAGGTGACCGTCGACGGGGCACCCTGGACCAGCAAGGGCGGCTGGGACCACTTCGGGGAGGGTACGTGACGCGCCAGGCACCCCCGCGGGTGCTCACCGTCGCCGGGTCCGACTCCGGTGGCGGCGCCGGGATCCAGGCGGATCTCAAGGCCATGCTCGCCCTCGGCGTGCACGGGATGAGCGTCGTCACGGCGGTGACCGCGCAGAACTCCCTCGGGGTGCAGGGAGCCTGGGAGCTGCCGGTCGAGGCGGTGCAGGCCCAGTACCGGAGCGTCGTGGACGACATCGGGGTCCAGGCGGTGAAGACCGGGATGCTCGCATCGGCGGAACTCGTCGAGGCCGTCGCGGACCTGCTGGCCGGCACGGACGCCCCCGTGGTCGTCGACCCGGTCGGCGTCTCCAAGCACGGCGACTCCCTGCTCGCCGCCTCCGCACTCGAATCCGTCCGTGGGAAGCTGCTGCCGACGGCCACGGTCGCGACCCCGAACCTCGACGAGGTCGTCCAGCTCACCGGCGTGCGCGTGGAGAGCGAGACCGATCTGAGCCGTGCGGCGGACGCGCTGCTCGACCTAGGGCCGCGCTGGGCGCTGATCAAGGGCGGCCATCTCGCCGGGGACGCGGTGGACCTGCTCACCGACGGCACCGAGACCCACTGGCTGCGTGCCCCGCGGCACGACAACCGGCACACCCACGGCACCGGCTGCACCCTCGCCTCGGCCGTCGCGGCGGAACTCGCGAAGGGGCGGGACGTCCCCGGGGCCGTCTCGGCCGCCAAGGCGTATGTGACGGGCGCGATCGCCGCGGGATTCGCGCTCGGTGGCGGGATCGGGCCCGTCGACCACGCCTGGGAACGGCACCGGCCTGGCCGTTGACGGAGCCCGGGGGCGGCGCGCGCCGCCCCCGGGCCCCGGCGCGAACGGCGAAAAGCCGGCCCACCGAGAGGTGGACCGGCCTTCAAGGCAACCGGAGGGCTGCGCTACGACGAGACGTCGGCGGGATCATCCCCGCACGAACGCGGGGAGCATCACTTAGCGCGAGACCTTGCCGGCCTTGATGCACGAGGTGCAGACGTTGAGCCGCTTCGGCGTCCGACCGACCACGGCACGCACGCGCTGGATGTTCGGGTTCCAGCGACGGGACGTACGGCGGTGCGAGTGGGAGATGTTGTTGCCGAAGCCCGGCCCCTTGCCGCAGACGTCGCAGTTGGCAGCCACGGGTCACTCCAAAGACTTCAGATGCACTTACGGTGAAATCCGGCGTGCCGGAATCAGTGGTCTGAAGTGGCTTGCCGGGGGAATGGCCCGATTCTCATCGGGCAACCGGAGCAGCATACAACGGCTGCGCCCGTAGAACGAAACTACCACGGGCACTCACGCCCCCACCCCGGTTCCGGGCCCGGACCGGGTCTACCCTGCGGTGCAGCCCAGCCTCCCCGCCCACGCCCGCCACCGCGGCGTGGAGGGACCGCCGAAGGAGGACCTCGTTGCCCCAGCCCCTCGATGCCCTGGCGGTCCGCACCTGGTGCTCGCTCGCTCTGGACGCACTGGGCCGGGAGCGCGAGGAGATCGACGCGATCAACGTCTATCCGGTCGCGGACGGTGACACCGGCACCAATCTCTATCTGACCGTCGAGTCCGCGGCCACCGCCGTGGAGGCGGTGTTCGCGGCGTACGAGACCGGTTCGGCCGCCCCCGCGCTCGCCGACACCGTGCGGGCCATGGCGCACGGGGCGCTGATCGGGGCGAGGGGCAACTCGGGGACGATCCTGGCCCAGTTGCTGCGCGGCATGGCCGAGGTGTTCGGGGAGCGGGGCGGCGGGGCCGCCGAGGCGCTCCGGCGGGCCGCGGAGTCCGCCCGCGAGGCGGTGGCGCACCCCGTGGAGGGCACGATCCTGAGCGTCGCCTCCGCCGCCGCGCAGGCCGCACACGGCACGGCGCACGGCGACGACGCGGCGGCGGTCGCGGCCGCCTACTCGGGCGCGCGCCGGGCTCTGGCGGAGACACCGGGACAGCTCGAGGTGCTGGGCCGGGCCGGCGTCGTGGACGCGGGAGGACAGGGCCTGGTGGCGGTGCTGGGCGCGCTGGCCGAGGCGGTGACGGGGGAGGCGTCCGTACGGCCCGCCGTGCGCGCCCACCCGTCACCGGCGACGGCCGTCGAACCGTGCGCCGACGGAGGTCCCGCCTTCGAGGTGATCTACCTCCTGGAGGCCGACGACACCGCCGTGGCCCGGCTGAGGTCCCGGCTCGACGCGCTCGGCGACTCGCTGGTCGTGGTCGGCGGAGACGGGCTGTGGAACGTCCATGTGCACGTCGACGACGCGGGGGCGGCGGTGGAGGCCGGAGTGGAGGCGGGCCGGCCGTACCGGATCCGGATCACCCACTTCGCGGCGGCCGGGCACCCCGAGCCGCGGGAGCGGGTCCAGCGGGCCGTCGTCGCCGTGGTGCCCGGGGAGGGGCTGGCCGGGCTGTGCACGGACGCCGGCGCGACCACGGTGCTCGCGCGGCCCGGCGAACCGCCCGCCAGCGGTGAACTCGTCGACGCGATCCGGCGGGCGCACGCCCGCGAGGTCGTGCTCCTCCCGAACGACGCCGAGCTGCGGCACACCGCGGCCGCCGCGGCCGAACAGGCCCGTACCGAGGGCGTCCGGGTCGCCCTGATCCCGACCCGCTCGGCGGTCCAGGGCATCGCCGCGCTCGCCGTCCACGAGCCCGGGCGGCGCTTCGACGAGGACGTCGTCGCCATGACCTCGGCGGCGGGCGCGACGCGCTACGGCGAACTGGCCGTCGCCGAACGGCAGTCCTTCACGTCCGCCGGCGTCTGCCAGGCGGGGGACGTGCTGGGGCTCATCGAGGGCGATGTGGCAGTGATCGGCGCGGACCTCGCGACCACCGCCGAAACGGTTCTGGACCGCATGCTCTCGGCCGGTGGCGAACTCGTCACCCTGGTCCTCCCCGAGGACGCCCCGCCGGAGCTCGGCGAGCGGCTGGAGGCGTACGTGCGCGCGGGACACCTGGCGGTGGACACGGTGATCTACCACGGAGGCGCGGGAGCCCCGCTCCTCGTCGGCGTGGAGTGACCGGTCGCCCACGGACGGTGGCCCCGTCGCCGTCCCGACACGGTTCGCGGGGCCGGGCTCCGACGGCGGGGCCGCCGCACCTCCCCGGCAGCTTCCGTGCGTGCCGCACGCGCTGCGGAACGCGCCGTTCCCGCGGGCGCGCGACGGTTGTCGGTGCGGTGGTGTGCAATGGACGGCGTGCTGGACGAACCGCTGACCAAGACGCTCGGCCCCGCGACCGCCAAGGTCATGGCCGAGAACCTCGACCTGCGAACCGTCGGTGATCTGCTGCACCACTATCCGCGCCGGTACGAGGAGCGCGGTCAGCTGACCCGGCTCGCCGAGCTGCCGCTGGACGAGCACGTGACCGTCGTCGCCCAGGTCGCCGACGCCCGCGTGCTCACGTTCAACGGCGGGCGGGGCCAGCGGCTGGAGGTCACCATCACCGACGGCAGTGGACGTCTCCAGCTGGTGTTCTTCGGGCGCGGTGTCCACCGGCCCCACAAGGACCTGCTGCCCGGCACCCGTGCCATGTTCGCGGGCAAGGTCTCCGTGTTCAACCGCAGGCTGCAGCTCGCCCACCCCACGTACGAACGGCTCGACGCCGAGAGCGGCGAGGGAGCGGTCAGCGCCTTCGCCGGAAAGCTCATCCCGATCTACCCGGCCTGCAAGGGCCTGGAGTCCTGGAAGATCGCCAAGGCCGTGGACGCCGTCCTCCCGCACGCGACGGAGGCCGTGGACCCGCTGCCGGCCACGCTGCGCGACGGCCGTGGCTTCGTCCCCCTCCCACAGGCCCTGCTCAAGATCCACCGTCCGCAGACCAAGGCCGACGTGGAGGACGCGCGACAGCGGCTGAAGTGGGACGAGGCATTCGTCCTCCAAGTCGCCCTCGCCCGGCGGCGGTACGCGGACGGGCAGCTCCCCGCCGTCGCCCGCCGGCCCGTGCCGGACGCACTGCTCGACGCCTTCGACGCACGGCTGCCGTTCACCCTCACCGAGGGGCAGCGGAAGGTCTCCGCCGAGATCTTCGGCGATCTGGCCACGGAGCATCCGATGCACCGGCTGCTGCAGGGCGAGGTCGGCAGCGGGAAGACCATGGTCGCCCTGCGCGCCATGCTCGCCGTTGTCGACGCGGGAGGGCAGGCGGCGATGCTCGCGCCCACCGAGGTCCTCGCCCAGCAGCACCACCGGTCCGTCGTCGAGATGATGGGCGACCTCGCGGAGGGCGGGATGCTCGGCGGTGCCGAGCGCGCCACCAAGGTCGTGCTGCTCACCGGATCGATGGGCGCGGCCGCCCGCCGCCGTGCCCTGCTCGACCTCGCCACCGGCGAGGCGGGCATCGTGATCGGCACGCACGCCCTGATCGAGGACAAGGTCCAGTTCCACGACCTGGGCCTGGTCGTCGTGGACGAGCAGCACCGATTCGGCGTCGAACAGCGCGACGCCCTGCGCGGCAAGGGCAGACAGCCGCCGCACCTGCTGGTCATGACCGCCACCCCGATCCCCCGCACGGTCGCCATGACGGTCTTCGGCGACCTGGAGACGTCCGTGCTGGACCAGCTGCCCGCGGGGCGCTCGCCGATCGCCTCGCACGTGGTCCCCGCCGCGGACAAGCCGCACTTCCTGGCCCGGGCCTGGGAGCGGGTGCGCGAGGAGGTCGAGAACGGTCACCAGGCGTACGTCGTCTGCCCGCGCATCGGCGACGACCTCGACACTTCCGCCGAGGCCCGGCGGAAGTCGCCGGAGGACGAGGCAGAGAAGCGGCCGCCGCTGGCCGTGCTGGACGTGGCCGGGCAGTTGTCGGCCGGTCCGTTGAAGGGCCTGCGCGTGGAAGTGCTGCACGGCCGCATGGCGCCCGACGACAAGGACGGCGTGATGCGCCGATTCGCCGCGGGCGAGGTGGACGTGCTCGTCGCCACGACCGTCATCGAGGTCGGCGTGAACGTACCGAACGCCACCGCGATGGTGATCATGGACGCCGACCGTTTCGGTGTCTCCCAGCTCCACCAGCTGCGCGGCCGGGTCGGCCGCGGCTCGGCCCCCGGGCTCTGCCTGCTCGTCACGGAGATGCCCGAGGCGAGCCCCGCACGCGCCCGACTCGGTGCGGTCGCCGCCACCCTGGACGGTTTCGAGCTCTCCCGTATCGACCTCGAACAGCGGCGCGAGGGGGATGTGCTGGGCCAGGCCCAGTCGGGAGTGCGCTCCTCATTGCGGGTCCTCGCGGTCATCGAGGACGAGGAGATCATCGCCGCGGCCCGCGACGAGGCGGTGTCCGTCGTCGGCGCCGACCCGGAGCTGGAGGGATTTCCTGAGCTGCGGACGGCGTTGGACGCCCTGCTCGACAAGGACCGCGAGCAGTACCTGGACAAGGGCTGAGCCACGGCCCGGACCCGGGCGCGCTCCTCCCGTGCCGCCGGGCCCGGGGAAGGTCGGCCGCGCAGTGCCGGCCCGCAGCGCTCCTTCCGCACCGGGCCCCGTGAGGGGGCGGGCGGGGCTCGCGGCCGCGCGGAGCCCATATCGTGGAGGTGACCGGATCGGTCCGACGGCCATGACCAGGCCGGTCGAGCCGATCGAGCACCTTCTTCCGCGAAGGACCCAGATGACCCGCGTGATCGCCGGCACGGCCGGCGGACGCCGCCTGGCCGTGCCGCCGGGCAACGGCACCCGCCCCACCTCCGACCGGGCGCGCGAGGGCCTGTTCTCCACCTGGGAGTCGCTGCTCGGCGGCTTCCAGGGGCTGCGCGTGGCGGATCTCTACGCGGGCTCGGGTGCCGTCGGTCTGGAGGCGCTGTCCCGCGGTGCGTCCCACGCCCTGCTCGTCGAGGCCGACACCCGCGCCGCCCGCACGGTCAGGGAGAACGTCCGGACCCTGGCCCTGCCGGGAGCCGAGGTCCGCGCCGGCCGCGCCGAGCACGTCGTGCAGGGACAGCCGCCGGCGGACCCGTACGACGTGGTGTTCCTCGATCCGCCGTACGCCGTCACCGACGACGATCTTCGGGAGATTCTCCTCACACTCCGCGCGGGAGGCTGGCTCGCGGAGGGCGCCCTCGTCACCGTGGAGCGCAGCACCAGGGGCGGTGAGTTCGCCTGGCCCGACGGGATCGAACCGTTGCGGGCCCGTCGCTACGGCGAGGGGACGCTTTGGTACGGTCGCGCCGCCTCTACGTGCGAAGACGCACCATGACCGGACCGGAGAGCGAGGGACTTCAGTTGCGCCGCGCCGTCTGTCCGGGGTCGTTCGACCCCATCACCAATGGACACCTCGACATCATCGCCCGCGCCTCCAAGCTGTACGACGTCGTGCACGTCGTGGTGATGATCAACCAGTCCAAGCAGGGACTGTTCACCGTCGACGAGCGGATCGAGCTGATCCGCGAGGTCACCGCCGAGTACGGCAACGTCGAGGTCGAGGCCTACCACGGCCTGCTCGTCGACTACTGCAAGGAGCGGGACATCCCCGCCATCGTCAAGGGCCTGCGGGCGGTCAGCGACTTCGACTACGAGCTGCAGATGGCCCAGATGAACAACGGCCTGTCGGGCGTCGAGACGCTCTTCGTGCCGACCAGTCCCACCTACAGCTTCCTGTCGTCCTCGCTGGTCAAGGAAGTCGCGGCCTGGGGCGGCGACGTCTCCCACCTGGTGCCGCCGGCCGTGCTGCAGGCGCTGACCGAACGGCTCCCGAAGAAGTGACACGGGGGACGGCGAGGACGACCGTTTCCTGACGTGCCGTCACCCGGTGTCGGACCGGCGCCGACTGGCCGTACAGTCGTTGCGTCCGGCTCCAAAACGGCTGTAGTGACTGTAGAGAGTGGCGAGCACACGGTGGACGTGCAGAAGAAGCTCGACGAGATCGTCGAGGCGGTCGGGAACGCCCGGTCCATGCCCATGTCGGCCTCCTGCGTGGTCAACCGCGCCGAACTGCTCGCGATGCTCGAAGAGGTGCGGCAGGCACTGCCCGGCTCGCTCGCCCAGGCCCAGGAGCTGATCGGCGACCGGGAGCAGATGGTCGAGCAGGCCCGCCAGGAGGCCGAGCGGATCATCCAGGCCGCCCATTCCGAGCGCGGCTCGCTGGTCTCCGGCACCCACATCGCCCGGCAGTCCCAGGAGGAGGCCGACCGGATCCTCGCCGAGGCCCGGAGGGAGGCCGAGGAGATCCGCGCCGAGGCGGACGACTACGTCGACTCCAAGCTCGCCAACTTCGAGGTCGTCCTCAACAAGACCATCGGCTCCGTCGACCGCGGGCGCGAGAAACTGCTCGGCCGCGGCCACGGCGCGGGCGACCAGGGCCATGCGGACCCCGCCGACGACGACGCCCCCGAGTACAGCGCGGACCCGCAGACGCTGATCCGGAGCGCGGACGACTATGTCGACGCCAAGCTGGGTGCCTTCGAGGCGGTGCTCTCCAAGACGCTGGAGGCGGTCGGCCGGGGCCGGCAGAAGCTGCACGGCCGGATCGCGACGGACGAGCTCGGCGCGCACATGGCCGCGCAGGAGGTCGCTGGCAGCGTGCAGCACACCAGTGACGCCGACTACCTCGCCGGGCTCGCGGAGCTGGCGGACCCGGAGCCGCAGGCCCCGCAGCCCCAGATCCCGGCGCAGGCCGACCCGTACGGCTACCAGCCCGCGGCGGCCCAGGCCCAGCCCCAGGACATGTACGGGTACCAGCAGGACCCGTACGCGGTGGGCTACGGACAGCAGCAGGGCTACGACCCGGCGTACGCCCAGGGGTACGGTCACGGTCAGGACCCGTACGGCGGAGGCTACAGCGCCCAGCAGCAGCCGCAGCAGGCCCATCAGGGCCACGCCCAGCCCGCCTCGCTGGACGAGACGAGCTTCTTCGACACCAGCATGATCGACATGGAGCAGTTGCGGCGCTACGAGCAGGGCCGCTGATCCCGTAGGGACCGGATTGGGCCTGGAGCGAACGGTCCAGTATCCTGGCTCTTCGGTCGCGCGAGCGTGGATTGATGCTGCGCTGGACTCGTGGCCTCCCACACTCGATCCGAAAGCAGGAAGAGCTCTGAACGCCCGCCTCGACCACCGCAACCCCCTCGTGTTCGACACGCACGAGCTTGGCCGGCGGCCCGGTGCGCTCCAGCGGCTCTCCCGTACCGTTCCGGCGCCCGCGGCGCCGGCGGTCCTCGGCGTCGAAGGGGTCATCGGCGTGCCCGAGGGCGCGCCCGTGGAGCTGGAGCTCCGCCTCGAGTCCGTCATGGAAGGGGTGCTCGTCACGGGCACCGCCCGTGCCGCGGCCGAGGGGGAGTGCGTAAGGTGTCTGGAGCCGCTGCGCCATGAGGTCGTGGCGGACTTCCAGGAGATGTTCTCGTACCCCGACGCCGACGACCGGGGCCGTGCCAAGGAGCCGGGGCCCGGCGACGACGCCGAGGACGAGGACGTGATCTTCCTCGAGGACGGACTGTTCGACCTCGAGCCCGTGCTGCGTGACGCGGTGGTGCTCGCACTGCCGATGCAGCCGGTGTGCCGGGAGGACTGTGCAGGGCTGTGCTCCGACTGCGGGGCCGACCTGAACGCCGATCCGGACCACCACCACGACGCCGTCGACATCCGTTGGGCGGCACTGCAGGGACTCGCCGATTCACTCGGAACCGGTGAGAAGGACAAGAAGAGCGGCGACGCGCCTCGATCAGCACGCGTCGACGAGAAGCAGGAGAAGTAGCCGTGGCTGTTCCGAAGCGGAAGATGTCGCGCAGCAACACGCGCCACCGCCGGTCGCAGTGGAAGGCTGCGGTCCCCACCCTGGTTTCGTGTGAGCGCTGCCAGGAGCCGAAGCAGCAGCACATCGCGTGCCCGAGCTGCGGCACCTACAACAAGCGCCAGGTCCTCGAGGTCTGAGCGGCTGGTGAGAGGCGCGATGTCTGACAGCATCAGTTCGGCCTCGTCCCACACGCTTCTGGAAGGGCGGCTCGGGTATCAGCTCGAGTCCGCCCTTCTGGTGCGCGCGCTGACCCATCGCTCGTACGCGTACGAGAACGGCGGTCTGCCCACCAACGAGCGGCTGGAGTTCCTCGGGGACTCGGTGCTCGGACTGGTGGTCACGGACACGCTGTACCGCACCCACCCCGACCTGCCCGAGGGCCAGCTGGCCAAACTGCGGGCCGCGGTGGTCAATTCGCGTGCGCTGGCGGAGGTCGGCCGTGGCCTCGATCTCGGGTCCTTCATCCGCCTCGGCCGGGGCGAAGAGGGCACGGGCGGGCGGGACAAGGCATCCATCCTCGCCGACACCCTGGAAGCGGTGATCGGCGCGGTCTATCTCGACCAGGGCCTTGACGCGGCGTCCGAGCTGGTGCACCGGCTCTTCGATCCGTTGATCGAGAAGTCCTCCAACCTCGGTGCCGGCCTGGACTGGAAGACCAGTCTCCAGGAGCTGACGGCCGCCGAGGGGCTCGGAGTGCCCGAGTACCTGGTCTCCGAGACGGGTCCGGACCACGAGAAGACCTTCACTGCTGCCGCCCGCGTCGGTGGTGTCTCGTACGGCACCGGCACCGGCCGCAGCAAGAAGGAAGCGGAACAGCAGGCGGCGGAGTCCGCGTGGCGTGCGATCCGCGCCGCCGCTGACGAACGCGCGGAGGCGGCGAAGGCCGCCAAAGCCGCGGAGGCCGAAGGGGTCGCCGACACCCCTTCACCCCGCGCCACCGCCTGAGCTTCGCTTCCGGACCCCGCCGCGCCCGCGCGGCGGGGTCCTCGCTTTCCCGCAGGCGTTCCTCCCACCACGACCGGCCGAAGGGGGCGCCAGGGCCCGCGCCTCGTCGGGACGCGAAGCGGAGGTACGCTGCGGGCGTCGAGTCGGTCGAGCTCCGGAGGAGATACGTGCCCGAGTTGCCCGAGGTGGAAGTCGTGCGGCGGGGACTCGAGCAGTGGGTCTCCGGGCGGACCGTGGGCGGCGTCCAGGTCCTGCACCCGCGGGCCGTGCGCCGGCACCTCGGCGGCGGGGGCGACTTCGCGGCGAGGCTCCGCGGGCAGCGGATCGGAGCCGCCCGGCGGCGCGGCAAGTACCTCTGGCTGCCGCTGGAAGGCAGCGGCAGCGCCGTCCTCGGACACCTCGGCATGAGCGGTCAGCTGCTCGTGCAGCCGGAGGCGGCCGCGGACGAGAAGCACCTGCGGATCCGGATCCGTTTCGAGGACGGCCTCGGCACCGAACTCCGCTTCGTCGACCAGCGCACCTTCGGTGGACTGTCCCTCCACGACACAACCCCGGACGGTCTGCCGGACGCGATCGCGCACATCGCCCGGGACCCCCTCGATCCCGAGTTCGACGACGCGGCCTTCCACGCGGCGCTCCGACTGCGCCGTACGACGATCAAGCGCGCCCTCCTCGACCAGTCCCTGATCAGCGGTGTCGGAAACATCTACGCCGACGAGGCCCTGTGGCGGGCCAGACTCCACTACGACCGGCCCACGGCCGCTCTGACCCGGCCCCGCTCCGCCGAACTCCTCGGCCACGTACGGGACGTGATGAACGCCGCCCTCGCCGTCGGCGGCACCAGTTTCGACAGCCTCTACGTCAACGTGAACGGCGAATCCGGGTACTTCGACCGGTCGCTCGACGCGTACGGGCGCGAGGACGAGCCCTGCCGCCGCTGCGGTACGGCGATGCGCCGCCGCCCCTGGATGAACCGCTCCAGCTACTACTGCCCGCGCTGTCAGCGCCCGCCGCGGCCGGCCCGCTCGCTGCCGCGCGTCGCGTCGTAGCGTCCGCGCGCGGCCAGCACCTCGGGCATCCGCCCCTCCACGAGCCGGATCAGGCCGAGCAGCTGCCCCGCGACCTCCCGTCCGAGCGGGGTCAGTTCGTAGTCGACCCGCGGCGGATTGGTGGGCTGCGCGTCGCGGTGGACGAGCCCGTCCCGTTCCAGCGCGTGCAGCGTCTGCGAGAGCATCTTCTCGCTGACGCCGTCGACGCGCCGCCGCAGTTCGTTGAAGCGGGACCCGCTGTCGTACAGCGCGCCCAGGGTCAGGCTGCCCCACCGCCCGGTCACATGCTCCAAGGTGCCGCGCGACGGGCACCGCCGGTCGAACACGTCGAAGACGATGGAGTCGTCCATGCGCGACACCTTACGCCGGGAAGCGCTCACTCGGAGGGAGCGCTCCGGTTCAGAAAGCGGCGGACGGACTCCACACGGTCGGGCCGGACCCGTACCCGCGGCGCCGTGGACGCGGTCCGGGCCGCCCCGGTGGCCGATGACGGCCTCGGGGCGGCCCGGGGAAGAACGCGGGTCGCGTAGCTGTGACCTTCTCAGAAGCCGAAGTCCTGGGTCCACCAGGGGCCGCCCTGGGCGAAGGAGACCCCCACGCCCAGCGTCCGGTACTCGCAGTTCAGGATGTTCGCGCGGTGTCCGTCGCTGTTCATCCAGGCGTTCATGACGGTTCGGGCGTCGGCCTGGCCGCGGGCGATGTTCTCGGCCCCCAGTCCGCCGACGCCGGCCTGGGCGGCACGGTCCCAGGGTCCGTCGCCCTCGGGGTCGGTGTGGTCGAAGAAGCCGCGCGCGGCCATGTCGGAGCTGAACCGGCCCGCGAGGCGGTTCAGCGAGGCGTCCGCCCGCACCGGGGCGCAGCCCACCTTGGCACGCTCCTTGTTGACCAGGGCCAGCACCTCGGCCTCCGCCGCGGTCTCGCCGGACGGTGCCGCGGGTCGCGGCTTGGCGGGGACGGCCCGGCGCTCCGGGGCCGCCTTCCGCTCCGCGGCCTTGTTGCCGGGAGCCTCGGCGCTCCCAGGCGCGGCCGACGGCTTCGCCGGGGGTGCCTTCTTCGTCACGGGCGGCTTCGGCTTGGCCGCGGTCGCCGACGGGGAGCCCTTCTGGGTCTTCCCCGCCGTCGAGGACATGCCCTTCGACGGGCGGGCCGCCGCCCCGGCCGAGGCGCGCTGCGACGGGGTCGCGGCGGAGCCACCCTGGGCCTCGAGATCACCGGTGGCCGCCTCGCGCACGTGCTGCGCGGCGGTCTTCTGGCTTCCCGTGGTGAACACGTCGCCGCCCGGTACCAGCCCGGCCGCGACGGCGACGGTGCCGACCGCTGCCGCGGCGGCGATCCCGAGCAGTCCGGTGCGTACGGGCCCGGGAACCCGCTTCTTCCGGCGGTGGCGTCCCATCCGCTCGCCCTTCCGGTCTCGACTTCAGCTGGATCAGTGGAAGGACTCGCCCGAACGGGCGAAGTCCGTTGCGTCGCGACTGTACGCGATGTCTGGAGTGGGCGATGTGACCCGAGTGGCATTGACCGGTACGCGTCCGTGTAGGTTTCGCGCATGCATGAGCACGCACGGATGACCGCATGGGTACGCGGCCGGGTACAGGGAGTGGGCTTCCGCTGGTTCACCAGGGAAAACGCTCTGGGGATCGGCGGGCTCCACGGCTTCGCGCTCAATCTCGACGACGGCAGGGTGCAGATCGTGGCGGAAGGTCCGCGTGAGAATTGCCACCGTCTTCTGGAGTGGTTGCGGTCGTCCGACACGCCCGGCGCCGTCGCCGGTGTCACCGAAATCTGGGGCGATCCGCGCGGGGGGTACGACGGATTCGCGATCCGCTGATCGGAAGACCGCGGCACGGGCACACGATGTGTTCATCTGACTGCCCACAGCATGTGTGTTCGAAAGAAACGTGCTGGTGGTTGCCAATAACGGTCCCGCCGTGCCAGGCTGCGCCAGTAACGATGATCTCCGAGCCCCCGGGGCCCGCAGGAGAGCCGCCGCCGCGCGTGCCGCGGCCGCGAGCCCGCGGCTTGCCCCCGATACGGGGCGTGATCGTGTTGACCGTCAAACTTTTTGGTGAGACGCTGGAAGCCCCGCGCACCCTAGCTGTTTGGCAGCAAGAACCGCAGTGAGTACAAGCGCTGCCGAGCACCGCGGGTGCGAAATCCCTCACGACCCACACCGCATCGGTCGGTCACTCAGTGTGGAGGACCATCCATCATGGCAAAGGCGCTTCTCGGTTACGTCGGCGGTTCCGACCCGCGACTCCTCGCCGAGATGCGACGGCTTCAGCAGCGCGTCCAGGATCTGGAGTCCGAGCTCGTACGGATCCAGTCCGAGAACGACGCGCTGAGCGCTGCCGCCGCACAGCACCGTGGCGATTCGTTGCTCGAAGGCATCGACATCGACGTACCCAAGGGCGAGCCGGCGCTCACCTGATCCCAGATCCTGTGGGGATCCGGTGAGAAACTCTCTCGCACGGCAGGTATGTATGCAAGGGACGCTTCGGCGTCCCTTCTTTCTTTGTTTCCCCCTCTGTAGTGCACTGCTTACCGTCTGATGTGCCCTGCATATTCAGGGATGAAACCGCGGCGCGCTCACGTCGTGGCGAGCCCGGAGCCCTGCGCCGGCGGCGATCTCCGGGCACCGGGAGGTAGAGTCCGGCGGCGTGCACCTCAAGGCCCTGACCCTCCGCGGGTTCAAATCCTTCGCCTCGGCGACGACGCTGCGCTTCGAGCCCGGCATCACGTGCGTCGTAGGGCCGAACGGCTCCGGCAAGTCCAATGTCGTGGACGCGCTGTCCTGGGTCATGGGTGAACAGGGGGCGAAATCCCTGCGCGGCGGGAAGATGGAGGACGTCATTTTCGCCGGGACGACCGGGCGGCCGCCGCTCGGCCGCGCTGAGGTCTCGCTCACGATCGACAATTCCGACGGCGCACTGCCCATCGAATACGCCGAAGTCACGATCACGCGGATCATGTTCCGCAACGGCGGCAGCGAATACCAGATCAACGGGGACACCTGCCGGCTGCTGGACATCCAGGAACTGCTCTCCGACTCGGGTATCGGGCGGGAGATGCACGTCATCGTCGGGCAGGGCCAGCTCGACTCCGTCCTGCACGCCGACCCGATGGGACGCCGCGCGTTCATCGAGGAGGCCGCGGGTGTCCTCAAGCACCGCAAGCGCAAGGAGAAGGCGCTGCGGAAGCTCGACGCGATGCAGGCCAACCTCGCCCGTGTCCAGGACCTCACCGACGAACTGCGGCGGCAGCTCAAGCCGCTGGGGCGGCAGGCCGCCGTGGCGCGGCGGGCCGCGGTCATCCAGGCCGACCTGCGCGACGCGCGCCTCCGCCTCCTCGCCGACGACCTGGTGCGCATGCGCGAGGCGCTCAGGACCGAGGTCGCCGACGAGGCCGCGCTCAAGGAGCGCAAGGAGGGCACGGAGGCGGAGCTCAAGGCGGCACTGGCCCGGGAGGCCGACCTGGAGGACGAGGTGCGCCGGCTGGCGCCGCGGCTGCAGCGGGCTCAGCAGACCTGGTACGAACTCTCGCAGCTGGCCGAGCGGGTGCGCGGCACGGTGTCACTGGCCGAGGCCCGGGTGAAGAGCGCCACCTCGGTGCCCGCGGAGGAACGGCGCGGCCGTGACCCCGAGGACATGGAGCGGGAGGCCGCGCGGATCCGCGAACAGGAGGCGGAGCTGGAGGCCGCGCTGGAGGCGGCGCAGCGCGCGCTGGAGGACACGGTCGCCCACCGCGCCGAACTGGAGCGCGAACTGGCGGTCGAGGAACGCCGGCTGAAGGACGTCGCCAGGGCGATCGCCGACCGCCGCGAAGGGCTCGCCCGGTTGAACGGGCAGGTCAACGCAGCCCGTTCCCGCGCCGCTTCGGCCCAGGCGGAGATCGACCGCCTGGCGGCCGCCCGTGACGAGGCGGGCGAGCGGGCAGCCGCGGCCCAGGAGGAGTACGAGCAGCTGAAGGCGGAGGTCGACGGGCTGGAGGCGGACGACAGCGCGCTCGCGGACCGGCACGACGCGGCGAGGCGTGAACTGTCCGAGGCGGAGGCGGCCCTGTCCGCAGCCCGGGAAGCGGCGACGGCCGCCGAACGCAAGCGGGCCGCCGTCGCCGCGCGCCACGAGGCCCTCGCACAGGGACTGCGCCGCAAGGACGGCACCGGGGCACTGCTGTCCGCCCGGGACCGGCTCTCCGGTCTGCTGGGCCCCGCCGCCGAGCTGCTGACGGTCGCTCCCGGTCACGAACTCCCGGTCGCGGCGGCGCTCGGGGCGGCGGCCGACGCCGTCGCGGTCACGGATCCCTCCACGGCGGCCGAGGCCATCCGGCTGCTCCGCAAGCAGGACGCGGGCCGTGCGTCCCTGCTGCTTTCCGTGCTGGGACAGGCGGGCGCTCCCGCGGAGGGACCGCCCACGGCCGGGATCCCCGCCCCCACCCGGCCGTCCGCCGAGAGCGTCTCGACGTCCGGGGGCGCCGCGCGCACGCCCGTGCCGCCCGCGGTCGAGGCCGGTGCGGCCGCACACACGCATCCCGGGGCGGCCCCCTCCCCGGCCGCCGGCGGTGAAGGGGGGACGCGGCCGCCCCGGGTCCTCGACCTGGTGCGCGGGCCGGAGGAGCTCATGCCCGCCGTGGCGAGGCTCGTACGGGACATGGTGGTCGTCGGGACCCTGGAGGACGCCGAGGACCTGGTCCGTGCGGATCCGGGACTGGTCGCCGTCACCGCCGAGGGCGACGTCCTCGGCGCCCACTTCGCGCACGGGGGTTCCGCGGGCGCGCCCAGTCTCCTGGAGGTGCAGGCATCGGTCGACGAGGCCGCTGCCGAGCTGGAGGAACTGGCCGTACGGTGCGACGAACTCGCCGCGGGGCAGCGCGAGGCCGGCGAGCGGCGCACGGCGTGCGCATCCCTCGTCGAGGAGTTGGGCGAGCGGAGACGGGCGGCCGAGCGGGAGAAGGCCGGCGTCGCCCAGCAACTGGGACGGCTCGCCGGGCAGGCCCGCGGTGCCGCGGGGGAGGCCGAGCGCACGGCGGCGGCGGCCGAGCGGGCTCAGGAGGCGCTCGAGAAGGCGCTGTACGAGGCCGAGGAGCTGGCGGAGAGGCTGGCCGTCGCGGAGGAGACCCCTGTCGAGGAGGAGCCGGACACGTCGGCGCGCGACCGCCTGGCCGCCGACGGCGCCAATGCCCGGCAGACCGAGATGGAGGCCCGGCTCCAGGTGCGCACGCACGAGGAGCGGGTGAAGGGGCTGGCCGGGCGGGCCGACGCGCTCGACCGCGGCGCACGTGCCGAGCGCGAGGCCAGGGCGCGTGCCGAGCGGCGCCGGGCCAGGCTCCGCCACGAGGCCGCCGTCGCCGAGGCGGTGGCGAGGGGTGCCCGCCTGCTCCTGGCCCATGTCGAGGTGTCCGTCGTCAGGGCCGAGCGGGAGCGTGCCGCCGCCGAGGCGGCCAAGACGGAGCGCGAGCGTGAGCTCACCGCCGCCCGCGCGAAGGGCCGGGACCTCAAGAGCGAGCTCGACAAGCTCACCGATTCGGTGCACCGCGGCGAGGTCCTCGGGGCCGAGAAACGGCTGCGCATCGAGCAGCTGGAGACCAGGGCGCTGGAGGAGCTGGGAGTCGAACCGGCCGGGCTGGTCTCCGAGTACGGTCCGGACCAGCCCGTGCCGCCGTCGCCGCCTGCCGAGGGGGAGGAGCTCCCCGAGGACCCCGGGCACCCGCGCAACCAGCCGCGGCCCTTCGTCCGCGCCGAGCAGGAGAAGCGGCTCAAGTCCGCCGAACGGGCGTACCAGCAACTCGGAAAGGTGAATCCGCTCGCCCTGGAGGAGTTCGCGGCCCTGGAGGAGCGGCACAAGTTCCTGTCCGAACAGCTCGAAGACCTGAAGAAGACCCGTGCCGACCTGCTCCAGGTCGTGAAGGAGGTCGACGAGCGCGTCGAGCAGGTGTTCACGGAGGCGTACCGGGACACGGCGCGTGAGTTCGAGGGTGTGTTCTCGCGGCTCTTCCCGGGCGGTGAGGGCCGGCTCATCCTGACCGATCCCGACAACATGCTCACCACGGGCGTGGACGTGGAGGCCCGGCCCCCGGGCAAGAAGGTCAAGCGGTTGTCGCTGCTCTCCGGCGGCGAGCGCTCGCTGACCGCCGTGGCGATGCTCGTGTCCATCTTCAAGGCCCGGCCCAGCCCTTTCTACGTCATGGACGAGGTCGAGGCCGCGCTGGACGACACCAACCTGCAGCGCCTGATCCGCATCATGCAGGAGCTCCAGGAGAGTTCTCAGCTGATCGTGATCACCCATCAGAAGCGGACCATGGAGGTCGCGGACGCGCTCTACGGCGTCTCCATGCAGGGTGACGGCGTGTCGAAGGTCATCAGCCAGCGGCTCCGCTGAGCCCCTGCCGCTCACCGGGAGGAGACGTGGCCTCCGGCATCGTCCCCCTTGCCGGTGATCGACCCTCTTGCCGACACTGACCGGCTCTCCGATCTTCAAAACTTTTACATAAATGTGCCAGTCGTGGGGGTTCTGTGACCTCAGGGGCGACTCTTGACTTCGAAACTTGAACGCATAGTCTCTGCAACGTTGCTTTTACCTTCAAGTGGTGGGCGGCGTTATGTTGTGCGCCACTGGAAGGGCTCGTCCCCCCCACCCCCGGCGCCGTCGCCGGGTGGCCCCAGGAGTACACGTGACCAGCACACCGCAGGCGCAGGCGCCCGAAGGCCGCAAGGCCAGGCCGGAGCACCTCAGCCATGTCATCTTCATCGCGGCGTCGGCCGCGATGGGAGGCTTCCTCTTCGGCTACGACAGCGCGGTGATCAACGGAGCCGTCGTGGCCATCCGCGACCGATTCGGCGTGGGCCCCGAAGTGCTCGCCCAGGTCATCGCAGCCGCTCTCATCGGCTGTGCGGTCGGTGCGGCAACCGCGGGCCGGATCGCCGACCGCATCGGCCGCATCCGGGTCATGCAGATCGCCGCCGTACTGTTCACCGCCAGCGCGATCGGCTCCGCGCTGCCGTTCGCCCTCTGGGATCTGGCGCTGTGGCGCGTCATCGGCGGTGTCGCCATCGGCATGGCCTCCGTCATCGCCCCCGCGTACATCGCCGAGGTGTCCCCGTCCGCCTACCGCGGCCGGCTCGCCTCCTTCCAGCAGGCCGCCATCGTCACCGGTATCGCCGTTTCGCAGCTCGTCAACCTGGGCGTCCTCAACCTCGCGGGCGGCGACCAGCGCGGCAGCATCGGCGGCCTCGAGGCATGGCAGTGGATGCTCGGCATCATGGTCGTCCCGGCCGCGCTCTACGGGCTGCTGTCCCTCGTGATCCCCGAGTCGCCCCGGTATCTGATCTCCGTCGGCCGCCACGGCCAGGCACGCGGGGTGCTCCGCGACGTCGAGGGCAAGGCCGTGGACCTGGACAAGCGGGTCGCAGAGATCGAGGAGAACATGCGCCACGAGCGCAAGCCCTCGTTCAAGGACCTGCTCGGCGGCAAGTTCCTCTTCCTGCCGATCGTCTGGATCGGTATCGGCCTGTCCCTCTTCCAGCAGCTCGTCGGCATCAACGTGATCTTCTACTACAGCTCCTCGTTGTGGCAGTCGGTCGGCGTCAACCCCGAGAGCTCGTTCTTCTACTCCTTCGAGACGTCGATCGTGAACATCGTCGGCACGGTGATCGCGATGATCTTCGTCGACCGGATCGGCCGGAAGCCGCTCGCGCTCATCGGCTCCGCCGGAATGGCGATCTCGCTGGGACTGGCCGCCTGGGCGTTCTCGTACAAGAGCGAGGTCGGCGGCGAGGTCTCGCTGCCCGCCCTGCAGGGCACCGTCGCCCTCTTCGCCGCCAACTTCTTCGTGCTCTTCTTCGCCCTGTCGTGGGGCGTGGTGGTGTGGGTGCTGCTCGGCGAGATGTTCCCCGGCAGGATCCGCGCCGCCGCGCTGGGTGTCGCCGCCTCGGCCCAGTGGATCGCCAACTGGCTGATCACCGTGACGTTCCCGACCCTCTCGGACTGGAACCTCTCGGGCGCGTACGTCATCTACACGGTCTTCGCCGTGCTCTCGATCCCGTTCATCCTCAAATGGGTGCCGGAGACGAAGGGCAAGGCGTTGGAGGAGATGGGCTAAGACCCCGCTGCCCCTCTCCTCTCGGCCCCATGGCCATGGCACTGCCCCGGCTCAGTCCTTGAGCCGGGGCAGTACCCGTTCGCAGAACAGCTCGACGCTCCGCCGACCCTCCTCCGGAGGCATCCCGCCGCAGAGCGGGTGGAGCACCAGGTTCTCGGCTCCTAGCCCCACGCACTCGTCCGGGGTCAGCACCCGGTAGACGCCCTCCGCCCGCAGGCCGTCCACCGTCGTCGCCGACGACCGCACCGCGGAGCGGATGCCGGAGGACTGCCACGAGGCGTACGTCCGGGCCTCGTGCAGGAAGTGCCCGCCGTACTCGGCCCACGTCCGGTCCGGGTCCTCGGAGACGTGCAGCAGCGGCGTCTCGGCCGCCGGCATCATGCAGAACCCCTCGGACCCGTACTCCTCGCGCATCCGGTGGTAGTACACCTCCAGCCCGGGCAGATGGGCGCTCGGGAAGAACGGCAGCCCGAAGCGGGCGGCACGCCGGGCGGCCGCTTTCGACGAGCCGCCCACGAGCAGCAGCGGATGCGGCCGCGTGTACGGCCGGGGGGTGACCCGCACCCGGCGGCCGCGATGGGTGAACTCCTCGCCGCTCCACGCCGCCAGCAGGGTCTCCAGCAGTTCGTCCTGGAGGGCCCCGCGCCGGTGCCAGTCCACACCGTGGGCGGCGTACTCCTCCGGCCGGTAGCCGATGCCCACCACGGTGACCAGCCGCCCCCCGCTCAGCAGGTCCAGCACGGCGATGTCCTCGGCCAGCCGCAGCGGATCGTGCAGCGGGCCGATCACCGCCGAGACGGTCACCGCGATCCGGCGCGTCGCGCCGAACACGGCCCCGGCGAACGTGAGAGGCGAGGACAGCCAGTTGTCGGGGGCGCCGTGGTGCTCCTCGGTCTGGACCGTGTCGACCCCGTGCTCGTCCGCGTACGCCGCCAGGTCGAGGGCGGCGCGGTAGCGCGCCATGAGGGAGTCGGGTGTCGCCTCGGGATCGACGAGGTTGAAGCGTACGACTGTGAAGGCCATGACGAACGTCCCCCTCCGCCGGGGTGTGGGAGTGGCGAAGGGGGACGTTAGCTGACGCTACGTCAGATGGAAACGGCAGTGCGCGCCGGCTCTTCCTCCGCGGCCCCGACCCGCCCGTCGGCGGTCACCGGACCGGCCGTGCGCCGGAGCACCGCGTACAGCGCGCCCGCCACGACGACGGTCACCGCCCAGCCCTTCGCGGCGACCCAGGTCGGGAAGAGTTCGCGGACATGGCCGGTGCGTTCGCTGTCGGGGACGGGTTCGAGGCCACGGGTCTCCATCGCGCCTTCGGATTCGGAGGCGTGCGGCATGAGGAAGGCTCCGTACGGGGTGACGGGGTGACGGGATGACGGGATGACGGGGGGTTCGGGGGTGCGGGCCCCGGGGTGAGCGCCGACCGCGACCGGGCCGCAGGGGGTGTCGTCGGGCCGGAACGAACGTCGTGACGTCTCCGGCAAAAGGTCCAAAAAAGGACGCTCTCGCTCGTGCGAACCTCCGAGGAGACCGGTACCCGGTGCCCTTGGCCGATACTGGGTGGCGTTATGGACATCGTCATCCTTGCTGTAGTCATCGCCCTGGTCGCGGTCGGCGCGATCAGCGGGCTCGTGGTCAGCAGCCGCAGGAAGAAGCAGCTGCCGCCCTCGGCGCCGTCGAGCACGCCGACCATCACCGCTCCGCCAGCCGAGCCGCACGTCGGCGAGGAGGCGGAGACGCCGCGGGAAGAACCCCGCCGCACCATCGAGGAGGTCGACCTCCCGACCGCGGAGGAGGCCGTCGCCGAGCCCCCCGCGGTCGAGGATCCGGTCGTCGCCGAGCCCGAGGCTCCCGCGATCGAGATTCCGGAACCGACCGCCGGTCGCCTCGTACGGCTGCGCGCCCGCCTGGCCCGCTCCCAGAACACCCTGGGCAAGGGGCTGCTCACCCTGCTGTCCCGCGAACACCTCGACGAGGAGACGTGGGAGGAGATCGAGGACACCCTCCTCACCGCCGACGTCGGCGTCGGGGCCACGCAGGAGCTGGTCGACCACCTGCGCGAGCGGGTGAAGGTCCTCGGCACCCGCACCCCGGACGAGCTCCGGGGGCTGCTGCGCGAGGAACTGCTGCTGCTCATCGGTACGGACGCGGACCGCGCGGTCCAGACCGAGAGCGGACTGGACACTCCCGGCGTCGTGATGGTCGTGGGTGTGAACGGCACCGGCAAGACCACGACCACGGGCAAGCTGGCCCGGGTGCTCGTCGCCGACGGGCGCAGCGTCGTCCTGGGTGCGGCGGACACGTTCCGCGCCGCGGCCGCCGACCAACTGCAGACCTGGGGCGAGCGCGTCGGCGCCCGCACCGTGCGCGGGCCCGAGGGCGGGGACCCGGCCTCCATCGCCTACGACGCGGTCAAGGAGGGCATCGCCGAGGGCGCCGATGTCGTCCTCATCGACACGGCGGGCCGGCTGCACACCAAGACCGGGCTCATGGACGAGCTCGGCAAGGTCAAGCGCGTGGTCGAGAAGCACGGCCCGCTGGACGAGGTGCTGCTCGTGCTCGACGCCACGACGGGGCAGAACGGTCTGGTCCAGGCCCGCGTCTTCGCCGAGGTCGTCGACATCACCGGCATCGTCCTCACCAAACTCGACGGCACGGCCAAGGGCGGCATCGTCATCTCCGTGCAGCGCGAGCTCGGTGTGCCGGTCAAGCTGGTCGGCCTCGGTGAGGGCCCGGACGACCTGGCCCCCTTCGAACCCGAGGCATTCGTCGACGCCCTGATCGGCGAATAGTTCCGCATCGGGCCACGTTCGCCACGTCCCGACGGGCAACCTGCCCGACGCGGCACCAGCGGATCCCGGGATCCCTCCGTCCGGCCCTCCGCCGCGCCGCGTACTCCGCGGCGCGGCGGACGCGTTCCGTGCGGCCTTTTTCGCAGGGGGCAGCGGCGCCGGGTGCGGGGAGAAGAGGGGGCCTGCGCGGCTAACGCGCGGGGGCGGGCGTGAGCGGCCGGGCCCCGCGGTGCTCAGAGGGCCGTCGAGCGGTGGCAGATGTAGGCGAGCGTCCCCAGGAGCAGCCGTGCCTGCGGCGGAGCCTCGGAGGAGCCGAGGGTCGGCGGCCGGAGCCAGCGGGACGGGCCGAGGCCGGCGTGGTCGGAGGGCGGGGCCGTCACATGGTGGCCCGCGCCGAGGCAGTGCAGGTCCAGGCCCGCGTCGTCCCAGCCCATCCGGTACAGCAGATGGGGTAGTTCGGGGGCGGCGCCCGGGGCCACGAAGAACTGGGCGCGGCCCGTCGGCGTCGCGGACACGGGCCCCAGGGGCACGCCCATCCGCTCGAGCCTCACCAGGGCGCGGCGGCCGGCCGCCTCGGAGACCTCCAGGACGTCGAACGTGCGCCCCACGGGGAGCAGGACCGAGGCGCCGGGCACCTCCGCCCACGCCTTCGCCACCTCGTCGAGGGTCGCACCGGCCGGCACCTCGGGCACGAAGTCCAGGGGGTGTGCCCCCGGGGCCGGGCAGCCGGGATCCCCACAGGAGCAGCGGCCCGCCGCTGCCCGTGCGCCCGGGGCCACGTCCCAGCCCCACAGTCCTGTGCACTCGGCTGCAGCCGTGCATTCCGTCGCGCGGCCGCGGCGCCGTGAGCCGGGCCGGATCTCCCGGACCCGGGAGCCGCCGATCGTAAAGCCCATGCCCCCTCCAACGGGTCGAACTCGCCGGTGGTTACGACCAGGAGTCTCGCGGTGACACTGCGTTGCCGTCGCCTCGGCGCGCCGGTGCGAAGTGTCGCTCGGGGGGGCGCGTCCGGCCCCACGCGCCCCGGCGCGCAACGCTCCGCCCGTTCCTGACTGTCGTGTGTCAAGTGAATCGCGCCTGGCCGCAGGCGAGTTCATTCGAAGGGGTGGCGAATGGTGGCGTTTCTGGAATCGCCATGGCGGGACCGGTGATCGTAGGATTACTTTCGGTGCACGACCCCGGGGGTGCGGTGCTTCCGCGGGTATGCCGGAGGCAAGTCGATTTCCTGTTCGAAGGGGGGCGACCGCCGGACGCAGAGCCGTGAATCACGGCATTCTGCTAGGGGTTCGGACACCGCTCCGCCGGGCAGGGCATTCCGGCGGGACCACTCGGCACGACAGGCAAGGACATCATGCGGATGGGGGCGTTACCTGTGGGCGGCGGCGCGGACGGCACGGGTGGCGGGAAGCGCCCGAACGAGCAGCTGGGCTCGTGGTTCGTGCGCAGCGGCTGGTCGAAGGGCGAGCTCGCCCGCCAGGTCAACCGCCGGGCCCGGCAGATCGGTGCGCACCACATCAGCACCGACACCTCACGCGTCCGCAGGTGGCTCGACGGCGAGCAGCCGCGCGAGCCCATCCCGCGCATCCTCAGCGAACTGTTCTCGGAGCGGTTCGGCACCGTCGTCGCCATCGAGGACCTGGGTCTCCGCACCGCGCACCAGTCACCCTCGGTGTCCGGTGTCGACCTCCCCTGGGCCGGCCCGCAGACCGTCGCGCTCCTCGGCGAGTTCTCCCGCAGCGACCTGATGCTGGCCCGCCGCGGATTCCTGGGGACGTCACTCGCGCTCTCCGCCGGGCCTGCCCTCGTCGAGCCGATGCAGCGCTGGCTGGTGCCCACCCCGCCCTCCGGCCCCGGGCCGGCGGACTCCGCGGGCGTCCGGCGTCCCGCCCGGCTCTCCAAGCCGGAGCTGGACCTCCTCGAGTCCACGACCGCGATGTTCCGCCAGTGGGATGCCCAGTGCGGCGGCGGGCTGCGCCGCAAGGCCGTCGTCGGCCAGTTGCACGAGGTGACGGAACTGCTCCAGGAGCCGCAGCCCGCGGCCACCTCCAGGAGGCTGTTCACCTGCGCTGCCGAGCTGGCCGAGTTGGCCGGCTGGATGAGCTACGACGTCGGGCTGCAGCCCACCGCCCAGAAGTACTTCGTGCTCGCCCTCCACGCCGCCAAGGAGGCGGGGGACAAGCCCCTCGGCTCCTACATCCTCTCCTCAATGAGCCGCCAGATGATCCACCTGGGCCGGCCCGAGGACGCGCTGGAGCTGATCCACCTCGCGCAGTACGGCAGCCGTGACTGCGCGACCCCGCGCACACAGGCCATGCTGTATGCGATGGAAGCCCGCGCCTACGCCAACATGGGCCAGCCCAGCAAGACCAAGCGGGCCGTCCGGATGGCCGAGGACACCTTCGCCGACGCGATCGAGGCCCCCGAGCCCGAGCCGGACTGGATCCGCTTCTTCTCCGAGGCCGAGCTCAACGGCGAGAACGCCCACTCTTACCGGGACCTCGCCTACGTCGCGGGCCGCAGCCCCATGTACGCCTCGCTCGCCGAGCCCGTCATGGAGCGCGCAGTGGAGCTCTTCGGCGACGACGCCGAGCACCAGCGCTCGTATGCACTCAACCTCGTCGGCATGGCGACGGTGCACCTGCTGAAGCGGGAGCCCGAGCAGTCCACCAGACTCGCCGAGCAGGCACTGCACATCGCCAGGAGGGTGCGCTCGGAGCGGGTCAACACCCGGCTGCGCAAGACCGTCGACACGGCGGCCAGGGACTTCGGCGACGTCCCCGAGGTCGCCCACCTCACGGACCTCATCACCGCACAGCTGCCGGAGACCGCCGAAGCGGTCTGAGCAGCACGTCACAGAACTCCGGCGCGACGGCCGCCCCTACTGCCCGACACGGCTCCCCACGCCAGGTCAACCGGGTGGCCGTCGCGCCGGTCCTGCCGTTCGGGGAGGGTACGCCCGTGACGTTCCCGTGACCCTTCAGTTCATGGGCGTGTAACACGCCCGACCTCTTCGTCACTGCGGTGAAACATCGTGCGGCATCGGCGGAAACCGCGGCGCGCCAACCTCATGCCCCATAACGGGCCGACTCCACAGGCAGCCGTACCGGATCCAGCCGGACCGGCCGCCGGAGGCCCGGGCTCCCGCCCCGCACAGGCCGCACGACGACGAGGAGACGCCGATGCCCCCAGGCATCACACTTGCCGCAGACGCCCCCGAGCTGTCTGCCGCCAACACCGGTTTCATGCTCATCTGCTCCGCACTGGTGATGCTGATGACGCCCGGCCTGGCCTTCTTCTACGGAGGCATGGTCCGCGTCAAGAGCACGCTGAACATGCTGATGATGAGCTTCATCAGCCTCGGCATCGTCACCATCCTGTGGGTGCTCTACGGCTTCAGTCTCGCCTTCGGCACCGACTCCGGCTCCTTCATCGGCTGGTCCTCCGACTTCGTCGGCCTGAGCGGCATCGGGGTCAACCAGCTCTGGGACGGCTACACCATCCCGGTGTACGTCTTCGCCGTCTTCCAGCTGATGTTCGCGATCATCACGCCCGCCCTGATCAGCGGCGCCCTCGCCGACCGGGTCAAGTTCACCGCCTGGGCCCTGTTCATCGCCCTGTGGGCCACCGTCGTCTACTTCCCGGTCGCGCACTGGGTCTGGGGCGCCGGCGGCTGGTTGTTCGAGCTGGGCGTCATCGACTTCGCCGGCGGTACCGCGGTCCACATCAACGCCGGCGCCGCGGCCCTCGGCGTGATCCTCGTCATCGGCAAGCGCGTCGGCTTCAAGAAGGACCCGATGCGGCCGCACAGCCTGCCCCTGGTCATGCTGGGCGCCGCCCTGCTGTGGTTCGGCTGGTTCGGCTTCAACGCCGGCTCGTGGCTCGGCAACGACGACGGCGTGGGCGCGGTCATGTTCGTCAACACCCAGGTCGCCACGGCCGCCGCGATGCTCGCCTGGCTCGGCTACGAGAAGATCCGCCACGGCTCCTTCACCACCCTCGGTGCCGCCTCCGGCGCGGTCGCGGGCCTCGTCGCCATCACCCCCTCCGGCGGCTCCTGCTCCCCGCTCGGAGCCATCGCCATCGGTGCCGTCGCCGGTCTGCTCTGCGCCATGGCCGTCGGCCTGAAGTACAAGTTCGGCTACGACGACTCCCTGGACGTCGTCGGCGTCCACCTCGTCGGCGGTGTCGTCGGCTCGCTGCTCGTCGGCTTCTTCGCCACCGGCGGCGTCCAGTCCGACGCCAAGGGCCTCTTCTACGGCGGCGGGTTCGAGCAGCTCGGCAAGCAGGCCGTCGGTGTCTTCGCGGTCCTGGCCTACTCTCTGATCGTCTCCGCGGTCCTCGCCTTCGTCCTCGACAAGACGATCGGCATGAGGGTCAGCGAGGACGACGAGATCTCGGGCATCGACCAGGTCGAGCACGCCGAGACCGCGTACGACTTCAGCGGGGCGGGCGGTGGCGCCGGCTCCCGCAAGACCGCCCCCGCCCCCGCCGAGACCGTGGCGGCCGGACCGCAGAACAAGAAGGTGGACGCATGAAGCTCATCACCGCAGTCGTGAAGCCGCACCGGCTGGACGAGATCAAGGAGGCCCTGCAGGCCTTCGGTGTCCAGGGGCTCACGGTCACCGAGGCGAGCGGCTACGGACGGCAGCGCGGCCACACCGAGGTCTACCGGGGTGCCGAGTACACGGTCGACCTCGTCCCCAAGATCCGGATCGAGGTCCTGGCCGAGGACGACGACGCCGAGCAGCTCATCGACGTGGTCGTGAAGGCCGCCCGCACCGGGAAGATCGGTGACGGCAAGGTGTGGAGCGTACCGGTCGACACCGCGGTCCGCGTCCGGACCGGCGAACGCGGCCCGGACGCGCTGTAGACGGGAGTTCTGGGTGACGAGCATCGATCTGACCACGGAAACCGAGGGCTCGGGACCCAGCGGCTATGCGGCGGCCCGGCTGCGTCTTCTCCAGGAGAAGACGCGGCCCGGGCCGTCGCGCCGTGCCGCGCTGGCCCGGCTCACCGACGACTGGCTCGCGGCGCTGTTCGCCGCCGCCAAGGAAGACACCGGGGTGCGCGGGGCCGCCCTCGTCGCCGTCGGCGGCTACGGGCGCGGCGAGCTCTCGCCGCGGAGCGACCTCGACCTCCTCCTGCTGCACGACGGCGGCGCCGAACCGGGCGCGCTCGCCTCGCTCGCCGACCGGATCTGGTATCCGGTGTGGGATCTCGGGCTGGCGCTCGACCACTCGGTCCGGACCCCGGCCGAGGCCCGCCGCACCGCGGGCGAGGACATCAAGGTGCAGCTGGGGCTGCTCGACGCCCGCGCCGTCGCCGGCGACCTGGGGATGGTCGCCGGGCTGCGCACGGCCGTCCTCGCCGACTGGCGCAACCAGGCGCCGAGGCGCCTTCCCGAACTCGGCGAGCTCTGCCGCGAACGCGCCGAACGCCAGGGCGAGCTGCAGTTCCTGCTGGAGCCCGACCTCAAGGAGGCCAGGGGCGGACTGCGCGACGCCACCGCCCTCCGCGCCGTCGCCGCGTCCTGGCTGGCCGACGCCCCTCGCGAGGGCCTGGCCGAGGCCCGCCGTACCCTCCTCGACACCCGCGACGCACTCCATCTCACCACCGGACGGGCCACCGACCGGCTCGCCCTCCAGGAGCAGGAGCAGGTGGCGGAGGCGCTCGGGCTGCTGGACGCCGACGCGTTGCTGCGCCAGGTGTACGAGGCCGCGCGGACCGTCTCCTACGCCGCCGACGTCACCTGGCGCGAGGTCCACCGGGTGCTCAAGGCCCGGTCCGCGCGCCCCCGGCTGCGGAGCATCTGGGGCGGTCGCCGCCCCGAGACCGAGCGCACCCCTCTGGCCGAGGGCGTCGTCGAGATGGACGGCGAGGCCGTCATCGCCCGCTCCGCCAGGCCGGAGCGGGACCCGGTGCTGCCCCTGCGCGCGGCGGCGGCAGCGGCCCAGTCCGGTGTGCCGCTCTCCCTCCACGCCGTACGGCACCTGGCCGCCGCCACCAAGCCGCTCCCCGTGCCCTGGCCCGCCGAGGCACGGGAGGAACTCGTCACCCTGCTCGGTGCGGGCGAACCGACCGTCGCCGTGTGGGAGGCGCTGGAGGCCGAGGGCCTGATCACCCGGCTGCTGCCCGACTGGGAGCGGGTCCGCTGCAGGCCCCAGCGCAACCCCGTCCACACCTGGACCGTCGACCGCCACCTCGTCGAGGCCGCCGTCCGCGCCTCCGCGCTCACCCGCCGCGTCGGCCGCCCCGACCTGCTCCTCGT
This sequence comes from Streptomyces sp. HNM0645, assembly GCF_030056615.1. Lineage (NCBI taxonomy): Bacteria > Bacillati > Actinomycetota > Actinomycetes > Kitasatosporales > Streptomycetaceae > Streptomyces > Streptomyces sp. HNM0645. Next base: position 190,100 of record NZ_JASHLT010000015.1, read on the forward strand.
CGCGGCCCTGCTCCACGACATCGGCAAGGGCTGGCCCGGCGACCACTCGGTGGCCGGCGAGACCATCGCGCGCGACGTCGCCACCCGCATCGGCTTCGACAAGCAGGACGTGGCCGTGATCGCCACCCTGGTGCGCCACCATCTGCTGCTCATCGAGACCGCCACCCGCCGCGATCTGGAGGACCCGGCGACCGTGCGGGCGGTCGCGGACGTCGTCGGCTCGCCCGGCACACTGGAGCTGCTGCACGCCCTCACCGAGGCCGACGCCCTCGCGACCGGGCCGGCGGCCTGGTCGGCCTGGCGGGGATCACTCGTCGCCGACCTGGTCAAACGGGTCGCGGGCGTACTCGCGGGGGAGAGCCCCGAGGAACCGGAGCCGGTTGCTCCGAGCACCGAGCAGGAGCGGCTCGCCGTCGAGGCGCTGCGCACCGGCGGACCGGTCCTGGCCCTGCACGCCGCCCAGGCCGAGACCCGGCAGCCGGACGGCGAGCCCGAGCCCGTCGGTGTGGAGCTCCTCATCGCAGTGCCCGACCAGCCCGCGGTGCTGCCCGCCGTCGCCGGCGTGCTCGCCCTGCACCGGCTCACCGTCCGCGCAGCGGACCTTCGCGCCGTCGAGCTCCCCCACGAGGTGGGCTCCGGGACCGTCCTGGTGCTGAACTGGCGGGTCGCCGCGGCCTACGGATCGCTCCCGCAGGCCGCCCGGCTGCGTTCCGATCTCGTACGGGCCCTCGACGGATCCCTGGACGTGGCCGCCCGGCTCGCCGAGCGGGACGCGGCGTATCCGCGCCGGCGCGGGGTGAAGGCCCCGCCGCCGAGGGTCACCGTCGCCCCGGCGGCCTCCCGGCTGGCCACGGTCATCGAGGTGCGCGCCCAGGACGCCCCGGGGCTGCTGCACCGGATCGGCCACGCCCTGGAGTCGGCGGCGGTCAGCGTGCGCAGCGCCCGGGTCTCGACCCTCGGCGCGAACGCCGTGGACGCGTTCTACGTCACAGGTCCCGGGGGAGCCCCGCTGCCGCCCGAGGAGGCCGTGGACGTGGCGCGGACGCTGGAGGCCGCGCTGCGGACCGCGTGAACGCCCCGGACCCGGGCGAGGGATCCGTCCGGCCGCGTGCGCAGGGGGCAGACCCCATCCCACGCGGCCGGATACCCTTGGGTGACATCTGTCCGCCCGCCCCCGAGACCTGAGGATCCGCGACCACCGTGTTCGACACCCTCTCCGACCGCCTTGCAGCGACATTCAAGAACCTCCGGGGCAAGGGCCGCCTGTCCGAGGCCGACATCGACGCCACGGCACGTGAGATCCGCATCGCGCTGCTCGAGGCCGATGTGGCGCTGCCCGTCGTGCGCGCCTTCATCAAGCAGGTCAAGGAGCGCGCCCTCGGCGCCGAGGTGTCCCAGGCGCTCAACCCCGCCCAGCAGGTCATCAAGATCGTCAACGAGGAGCTCATCGGCATCCTCGGTGGCGAGACCCGCCGGCTGCGCTTCGCCAAGCAGCCGCCCACCGTGATCATGCTGGCGGGTCTCCAGGGTGCCGGTAAGACCACCCTGGCCGGAAAGCTCGGTCTCTGGCTCAAGGGCCAGGGCCACTCCCCGCTGCTCGTCGCCTGTGACCTCCAGCGCCCCAACGCCGTGAACCAGCTGGCCGTCGTCGCCGAGCGCGCCGGCGTCGGGGTCTTCGCGCCCCAGCCGGGCAACGGTGTGGGCGACCCGGTCCAGGTGGCCAAGGAGTCGATCGAGTACGCGAAGTCGAAGGTCCACGACATCGTCATCGTCGACACCGCCGGCCGGCTCGGCATCGACCAGGAGATGATGCAGCAGGCCGCGGACATCCGGGACGCGGTCGGCCCCGACGAGGTCCTCTTCGTCGTCGACGCGATGATCGGTCAGGACGCGGTCAACACCGCGGAGGCCTTCCGCGACGGCGTCGGCTTCGATGGCGTGGTGCTGTCCAAGCTGGACGGCGACGCCCGCGGCGGCGCCGCGCTCTCCATCGCACACGTCACCGGCAAGCAGATCATGTTCGCCTCGAACGGCGAGAAGCTGGACGAGTTCGACGCGTTCCACCCGGACCGCATGGCGTCCCGCATCCTCGGCATGGGCGACATGCTCTCGCTGATCGAGAAGGCCGAGCAGACCTTCAGCCAGGCCGAGGCCGAGAAGATGGCGGCCAAGCTGGCGAAGGGTCCCAAGGAGTTCACGCTCGACGACTTCCTGGCGCAGATGGAGCAGGTCAGGAAGATGGGCTCCATCTCCAAGCTGCTCGGGATGCTCCCGGGCATGGGCCAGATCAAGGACCAGATCAACAACATCGACGAGCGTGACGTCGACCGTACGGCGGCGATCATCAAGTCGATGACGCCCGGCGAGCGGACCGACCCGACGATCATCAACGGCTCGCGCCGGGCCCGTATCGCGCGGGGTTCCGGTGTCGACGTCAGCGCCGTGAAGAACCTGGTGGAGCGGTTCTTCGAGGCCCGCAAGATGATGTCGCGCATGGCCCAGGGTGGCGGCATGCCCGGGATGCCCGGCATCCCCGGCATGGGCGGCGGACCGGGCCGTCAGAAGAAGAAGCAGAAGCAGGCCAAGGGCAAGCAGCGCTCCGGCAACCCGATGAAGCGCAAGGCCGAGGAGCAGGCCGCCCAGGCCCGCCGCGAGCAGGCCGGCCAGGGGAGCCCGTTCGGGCTGCCGGCGGGCGGCCAGGGCGCCCAGGACTTCGAGCTCCCCGACGAGTTCAAGAAGTTCATGGGCTGACGTCCGGGAAGTCCATGGACCGGCGGGTCCGCCACGAGCACCGGCGAGGGCCCCGCGATCACCCGATCGCGGGGCCCTCGCCCCTGCCGGGCCCTTCGGCGGCCGGGCCGCTCGTGCCGCGCGGACTCCGCCCCGGGTGGCAGTGCGGCCCGTTCTGTGCGGTCATGGGCAGAGATCGGAGCAGCCGAGGGACCGGAGGGCAGGCCGTGGCCAATTCCGTACCCCCGCGCGATCGCACCGACCAGCCCTGGCGATCGGAGGGGGCACCGCCACCCACGCCGCCGCGCAAGAAGCCCCCAGGTGGCTGGATCGGGCTTGTCGCGACCGCCGTGGTCCTCTTCCTCGTCGCCTACGGGATCCTGTCGTACTTCACCAAGGGCGACGAGCCGACGATCTCGTACACCGAGTTCAGCAGGCAGGTCGAGGCCGGTAACGTCACCAAGATCTACGCCAAGGGCGACACCATCGAGGGCGAGCTGAGGACCGGGCAGCCGATCCCCGGCGGCGGGGGCGACTACACCACCTTCCGGACCCAGCGGCCGGAGTTCGCGGAAGACGACCTCTGGCAGCAGCTGAGCCAGAAGGGCGTGACCGTCACGGCCGAACCGGTCGTCCTCCAGCGCAGTCTGCTGACCAACCTGCTGCTCTCCCTCGCGCCGATCGTGATCCTCGTGCTGCTCTGGGTCGCCCTTGCGAGACGCCTGGGGCCACGCCTCGGCGGCCCCTTGGGCCGCAAGGCGCCACCCCGCCCCGTGGAGCTGGAACCCCACAGACGCACCACCTTCGCCGATGTGGCGGGGATCGACGAGGTCCAGGGCGAACTCGACGACGTCGTCGACTTCCTCAAGAACCCCCAGGTCTACCGGGCCATGGGCGCACGGATGCCCGGCGGCGTCCTGCTCGCCGGTCCGCCGGGAACGGGCAAGACGCTGCTCGCGCGGGCCGTGGCGGGCGAGGCCGGGGTGCCGTTCTTCTCCGCGTCCGCGTCGGAGTTCATCGAGATGATCGTGGGCGTCGGGGCCTCCCGGGTCCGCGAGCTCTTCGCCGAGGCCCGCAAGGTCGCCCCGGCCATCGTCTTCATCGACGAGATCGACACCATCGGTCGGGTGCGCGGCGGCGGCGCGAGCATCGGCGGCCACGACGAGCGCGAGCAGACCCTGAACCAGATCCTGACCGAGATGGACGGTTTCACCGGCTCCGAGGGCGTCGTGGTCATCGCCGCCACCAACCGTGCCGACGTCCTCGACCCGGCCCTCACCCGGCCCGGTCGCTTCGACCGGATCGTGCACGTCAGCCCGCCAGACCGGGCGGGCCGGGAGGCGATCCTCAGGATCCACACCCGGGACATCCCGCTCGCGCCGAGCGTCGACCTGGTCCAGGTGGCCCGTACGACGCCGGGCATGACCGGTGCCGAACTGGCCAACCTCGCCAACGAGGCCGCGCTGCTCGCGGTCAAACGGCGGCAGGGCCAGGTGACCCAGCGCGACCTCTCCGACGCGCTGGAGAAGGTCCAGCTCGGAGCGGAGCGCGCGCTCGTGATGCCCGAGGGCGAGCGCCGCAGGACGGCGTACCACGAGAGCGGTCACGCGCTGCTCGGCATGCTCCAGCCGGGTGCCGACCCCGTACGCAAGGTCACGATCGTCCCGCGGGGCCGGGCGCTGGGCGTCACGCTCTCCACCCCCGACGCCGACAAGTACGCGTACACCGAGGAGTACCTGCGAGGAAGGATCATCGGGGCGCTCGGCGGCATGGCGGCGGAGCACGTCGTCTTCGGGATCATCACCACCGGGTCGGAGAACGACCTGGAGCAGGTCACCCGGCTGGTCAGGGGCATGGTCGGACGCTGGGGGATGAGCGAGCGCGTCGGACGCTTCACCGCCGTGTCGGGAGACGGGCAGGAGCCGTACGGGCTCACCGCCGCCCCGGCGACGCTGGACGCGGTCGACCACGAGATGCGCCGGATCGCCGAGGAGTGCTACGAGAGTGCCTGCCGTCAGCTCCGCGAGAACCGCGACCGGCTGGACGCGCTGGCCGAGGCGCTGCTCGCCAGCGAGACGCTGGACGAGGAGGAGGCGTACCGGGCCGCCGGCATCCCCCGGCTCAAGAAGGACGCGAACGGCCACTGAGCCGCCGGGGCGCGAGCGGAGGCGCCCGGGTCCCGCCGGGGGCTCCGGGCGCCTGGGTTCCGGCGGTCCTCTCAGCAGGTGCGGCCGGGGACCGTGGGCGGAGGCGCGGTCCCGGGACGGACGCCCCGCACGCTCACGGCGAAAGAAGGCCCGCGCCCGTGCCCGGCGCGGAAGTGGGCAGGGCACGAGCCCGGGTGCCCCGCGGAGCCGGTCGTCACCTCACGGGGTACGCGCTATCAGGTACCGGAAGACGTTCGGCATCCACACCGTCCCGTCGGCCCGCACATGCGGATGGAGCGCCTCCTCGACCTCCTTCTCCACCTGAGCCGGGTCCGTCGCCCTTACCGCCGCGTCGAACAGGCCGGTCGACATCAGGCCGCGCACGGCGCTGTCCAGGTCCGCGTAGCCGAAGGGGCACGACACCCGGCCCGAGCCGTCCGGGCGTATCCCCGCCCTGGTCGCCACGTCCTCCAGGTCGTCCCGGAGCGTCTGCCGCCAGCCGCCGTCCGCACGCAGCCGCTCGGTGAGCCTGCTCGCCACCCGCAGTACCGTCGAGGTGGCGCACCGCTCGGGCGGGCCCCAGCCCGCCAGCACCACGGGGCTGCCGTGCTCGGCGAGTGGAACTGCTGCTTCCAGTGCCGGGACCAAACCGTCGGAGTCGCCGGCCGTACACCCGATCGGCTGAAAAACCGTGATCATGTTGAACCGGGGGCGCCGGGGATCGGCGGCCTCCTCCGGTCCGCCCTCGACCAGCCGGGCCCCGAGTGCCTCGCCGGACCCGCCGCGCTCGGGCTCGGGAGCGAGCCGCTCGCGCGCCAGCGCCATCCTCGCCCGGTCCGTGTCGACGCCGGTGACGCTCGCGCCGCGCGTCGAGGCCATCAGCAGGGCCAGGCCCGAGCCGCAGCCGAGGCCCAGTACACGGGTGCCGGCCCCGACCTCCAGGTGCTCGTACACCGCCTCGTAGAGCGGCACCAGCATCCGTTCCTGGATCTCGGCCCAGTCGCGGGCGCGCGTCCCGGCGTCCGCCGGGAGCGCCGAGGACGTACGGGGGTGGTGCGGGACGAGCGTAGGTGTCATCGAAAAGCGCCCCAATCCGCCAAGAGGTCAGCCTTGCCCTGCTGGACAGCCCCCGTGTCGTATCGCTCGCGCCCCCCGTATGCCAGGGAACTGCGCTTCGCTCGGTACGTCCAGAGGTCGCACCGCAATGTCTCGGACGTCCCGGTCGTGCGCCCCCGCGCCCGGAACCGTTCCGCATCCAGAGTGCAGCCCCCCTGTGATTCCCGCCATGGCAGAACACGCCGGTCCTGCCACCGCGGGCCGAGGACTTCCCCGGCCGGTTCGCGGGGCCAGACCCGCGAGGCCGAGGCTGCGGACAACGGCCCGTGCGCGGCAGACGGTGACCCGCCCCCGCGGGCTCCGGGAGCGGACGCAGCAGGAGCCGGACGCCCGGACCAACGCGGCCGTCCAGCGCGTGCTCGCCGTCTTCGTCCCGCAGTCCGTACCGACGCGGGCGGCCGGGGCCGCACCCGCGGACCGGCCGGTGTCCGTGCGGTACCGGCCTGCCGGGGACGGGTCGGTGCCCGGGGCCGAAGCCGCTCCCGGTACGCTCGCCTTCGTCGGACGCGCCTACTGAAGGGCCCGGTGTCCGAGCCCGTCGGGAACGCCGCGGACCGTGCGGAGGCCTGCCCGGCGCCCTCGGGTGGCGCCGCGCCCCCTCCGGGCGCACTCGCTCCAGCGCACCTCCCCGGCGCGCGGCGCGGGACCGCGCATCGGCTCGCCCGGTGTCGGCACTGCCGCATGGACGCGTGACTACGTACCAGCTTGTTGTGAGCTGCGAGGCTTCTCCGCAGATCGGCGCACCCGCCCTCGTCAGGACGCATCAACGGCAACTGACGGGTACGTGCAAATTATTTGGGATGCCCCGGAATGGAACCCGCGGGGCATCCGGCTCGTTGTCACGACGTGAGCACGACACCACCTGTTCTCGCCGCAGAGCTGGCACAGGCGTGGGCCGACATTCAGCGGCACCACCCCGAGCTGCCCGATCTTGCCGCGCCAGAGTCACTGATCGGAGAGTCGTCGTCGGCCTGCGGGCACGAGCTCTCCTTCGAGCGACTGCTCCACGAGGCAGTCCACGGCATCGCCGCCGCCCGGGGTGTCCGCGACACCTCGCGCGCCGGCCGCTACCACAACCGCCGGTTCCTGGCGATCGCCGAGGAGATGGGTCTGGACCACCCGGAGGAGCCGCACCCCAGCAGCGGCTTCTCGCTGGTCGTCCTCACCCCCGAGGCGAAGCGGAGGTACCGGCCGACCATCGAGCGGCTGCAGCGCGCCCTCGCCGCGCACACGGTCGCCACGGCATCCGACACCAAGCGGACCTTCCGCGGCCCGGCGGCCCGCCACGGCTCGTCCGGGGGCGGCGTCCGGGTCAAGGCCGTCTGTGACTGCGGGAGAAACGTCCGGGTCGTCCCGTCGGTCCTCGCCCAGGCTCCGATCGTCTGCGGCGGCTGCGGCAAGCCGTTCCGCATCCCCGAACCGGTGGCGGCGGCGAGCTGAGCGGGGCACCGCACGCGACCGCACGCCGGGAGCGACCGGCCGGCCCGGCCCGGGGCCCCAAGGCCTCGGGTCAGTCGGCCGGGATCCGTGTGGCACAATGTCTAGCTGTACTCGACAGTCGCACAGGACCCCTCTCTCCTCCGGCTGACGCGTCCATCGGGCCATCGGGTACCGCAACCCCACGCGGCATCTCGTTGTGCCCAACCACGTCAAAACCAGGAGATCCCACTCCCGTGGCAGTCAAGATCAAGCTGAAGCGTCTGGGCAAGATCCGTTCGCCTCACTACCGCATCGTCGTCGCCGACTCCCGTACCCGCCGTGACGGCCGGGCCATCGAGGAGATCGGTCTGTACCACCCGACGTACAACCCGTCGCGCATCGAGGTCGACTCGGAGCGTGCCCAGTACTGGCTGTCCGTCGGCGCCCAGCCGACCGAGCCGGTCCTGGCGATCCTGAAGCTCACCGGCGACTGGCAGAAGCACAAGGGCCTGCCCGCCCCGGAGAAGCCGCTCCTCGCCCCGGCCACGAAGGAAGAGAAGCGCCGCTCCTTCGACGAGTTCGCCAAGGCTCTCGAGGGCGAAGAGGGCAAGGGTGAGGCCATCACCCAGAAGTCGAAGAAGACCGAGAAGAAGGCGGACGAGGCTGAGGCTCCCGCCGAGTCCACCGAGGCCTGAGCATGCTCGAGGAGGCTCTCGAGCACCTCGTGAAGGGCATCGTCGACAACCCCGAGGACGTGCAGGTCGCCTCACGCAATCTGCGTCGCGGCCGGGTGCTCGAGGTCCGGGTGCACCCCGACGATCTCGGTAAGGTGATCGGCCGCAACGGCCGCACCGCGCGCGCCCTGCGCACCGTCGTGGGCGCCATCGGCGGCCGTGGTATCCGTGTCGACCTCGTCGACGTGGACCAGGTCCGCTGAGCAGTTGATCACCGGCGCGGGCCGGGGAGGGCCTACCGGCCCGCCCCGGCCCGTCGTCGTACGACAGGAGCTTTGAGCGTGCAGTTGGTAGTCGCACGGATCGGCCGCGCCCACGGCATCAAGGGCGAGGTCACCGTCGAGGTACGTACGGACGAGCCGGAACTGCGGCTCGCCCCCGGAGCCGTACTGGCCACCGAACCGGCCTCCGCGGGCCCGCTGACCATCGAGACGGGCCGGGTGCACAGCGGCCGGTTGCTGCTGCGCTTCGAGGGCGTTCGAGACCGCAACGGTGCCGAGGCGCTGCGCAACACCCTGCTGATCGCCGAGGTCGATCCGGACGCGGTGCCGGAGGAGCCCGACGAGTACTACGACCACCAGCTCATGGACCTGGACGTGGTGCTCGCGGACGGCACGGGGATCGGCCGGATCACGGAGATCTCCCATCTGCCGTCGCAGGACCTCTTCATCGTCGAGCGGCCCGACGGCAGCGAGGTCATGATCCCGTTCGTCGAGGAGATCGTCACGGAGATCGACCTCGCCGGGCAGCGGGCCGTCATCGACCCGCCCCCCGGCCTCGTCGACGACCGCGCGGAGATCGCCTCGCAGCGGGACGCGGACACCGAGGACGGGTCCTGATGCGGCTCGACGTCGTCACGATCTTCCCCGAGTACCTGGAGCCGCTGAACGTCTCGCTCGTCGGCAAGGCCCGGGCGCGCGGGCAGCTCGGCGTCCACGTCCACGACCTTCGGGACTGGACGTACGACCGGCACAGCACCGTCGACGACACGCCGTACGGCGGCGGACCGGGCATGGTCATGAAGACCGAGCCCTGGGGCGACGCGCTGGACGAGGTCCTCGCCTCCGGCTACGAGGCGGGCGCCCACGCACCGGCGCTGGTGGTGCCGACCCCCAGCGGCCGGCCGTTCACCCAGGAGCTCGCCGTCGAGTTGTCCGAGCGGCCGTGGCTGATCTTCACCCCGGCCCGGTACGAGGGCATCGACCGCCGCGTCATCGACGAGTACGCGACCCGCATACCCGTGCACGAGGTCTCCATCGGCGATTACGTGCTGGCCGGCGGCGAGGCCGCCGTCCTCGTCATGACGGAGGCCGTCGCACGGCTGCTGCCCGGAGTCCTCGGCAACGCCGAGTCGCACCGCGACGACTCCTTCGCGCCCGGCGCCATGGCCGACCTCCTGGAGGGGCCCGTCTACACCAAGCCGCCGCTCTGGCGCGGCCGCGGTGTCCCGGACGTGCTGCTCAGCGGGCACCACGGCAGGATCGCCCGCTGGCGGCGGGACGAGGCGTTCCGCCGGACCGCCCTGCACCGGCCCGACCTGATCGAACGCTGCGACCCTTCCGCGTTCGACAGGAAGGACCGGGAGATCCTCTCCATCCTGGGCTGGACGCCGTCGCCCGACGGGCGATTTTGGCGCAGGCCTCAGGCCGTGGAAGAATAGGCCGCTGCCGTACGTCCGGCGTGCGCCCCTGCCACAGGGGGACACGACGCCCGCCCCGACGCCGCGGCTCCTCGAACATCACTCCGGATACCGTCGATGACCTGTGGCATCGGCGAAGAAAGCAGACGAAACATGTCGCACGTGCTCGACGCCGTCAATGCCGCCTCGCTGCGGACCGACCTCCCCGCCTTCCGCCCCGGTGACACCGTGAACGTCCACGTTCGCGTCATCGAGGGCAACCGCTCCCGTATCCAGCAGTTCAAGGGCGTCGTCATCCGCCGCCAGGGTTCGGGCGTCAGCGAGACCTTCACGGTCCGCAAGGTCTCCTTCTCCGTCGGCGTCGAGCGCACCTTCCCGGTGCACAGCCCGATCTTCGAGAAGATCGAGCTCGTCACCCGCGGTGACGTCCGCCGCGCCAAGCTCTACTACCTGCGTGAGCTGCGCGGCAAGGCCGCGAAGATCAAGGAGAAGCGCGAGAACTGAGCCACGGCTCACACCCGCGCCCTGCTGAGGCCTCATACGGTTCTTACGGCGGCCGGATAGCATCTGGCCCCGATGGACACCGAAGCACTGCACACGGAGCGCGACCGCTCTTCCGCCCCCGAGACCGATGGGTCCGGCACCGGAGAGCGGTCGCGCTCCGTGCGCGTCTACCGGCTGCTGTCCTGGCGGCGAGCCGGCGTGCTGGGCGGCGTCTGCGCCGTGTTCCTGCTGCTCCTCAGCCACTTCGTGATGCAGCCGTTCCTGATCCCCAGCACCTCCATGCAGCCGACCCTCGAGGTCGGCGACCGCGTGCTGGTGAACAAGCTCGCGTACCGTTTCGGGTCCGAGCCGCGGCGCGGCGACGTGATCGTGTTCGACGGCACCGGATCCTTCGTGCCGGAGGGGGTGGAGGAGAACCCGGTCAGTGCGGCGGCCCGGGAGGGACTCGCCTCCCTCGGGCTCACGGAACCGTCCGACACCGATTTCGTCAAACGTGTGGTGGGCGTGGGCGGCGACCGCGTGGTCTGCTGCGACAAGGGGGGAAGGCTCCAGGTGAACGGCGTACCGGTCGACGAGGGCTATCTGTACGCCGGTGACGCCCCGTCCCGTGTGCCCTTCGACATCGTCGTGCCGCGGGGCACCCTGTGGGTCATGGGCGACCACCGCAGCAAGTCGCGTGATTCCCGCGACCACTTGGGCGAACCCGGCGGGGGCACGGTTCCCGTCGACCGGGTGGTCGGGCGCGCGGACTGGATCGGCTGGCCGCTCGGCCGCTGGTCCGCGCTGCCTTCGACGGGCGCCTTCGACCGCGTGACCGCGCCGGACGGTGCCCATGGGTAGCCGCGGGCGGCGGGCGAGCCACCGGGCCGACACCCGGCTGCCCACCGGCACCCGGCCCACCGACGGCGGTCGGACGCTGCCCGGGCGCGCCGAGCGGCGCAGGCTCGCCAAGAAGGTGAAGAGACGGCGCCAGCGCTCCGCAGTCAAGGAGATCCCCCTCCTCATCACGGTGGCGCTGATGATCGCGCTCGTCCTCAAGACCTTCCTGGTGCAGGCGTTCGTCATCCCCTCGGGTTCGATGGAGCAGACGATCCGGATCGACGACCGGGTGCTGGTCGACAAGCTGACGCCCTGGTTCGGCTCCAAGCCCGAGCGCGGCGACGTCGTCGTCTTCAAGGACCCCGGCGGCTGGCTCCAGGAGGAGCAGACGCCGCGCAGGGACGACCCGGTCGTCATCAAGCAGGTCAAGGACGTGCTGACCTTCATCGGCCTGCTGCCGTCCGAGGACGAGCAGGATCTGATCAAGCGGGTCGTCGCCGTCGGCGGTGACTCGGTCAAGTGCTGCGACCGGGAGGGCAAGGTCACGGTCAACGGGGTGCCGCTGGACGAGCCGTATCTGCACCCCGGCAACGCCCCCTCGAAACTGAGGTTCGACGTGCAGGTCCCCGACGGCCGGCTGTTCGTGATGGGCGACCACCGGTCGAACTCGGCCGACTCCCGATTCCACCTCGACGAGGAGTACAGCGGCACCGTCTCGGAGGAGGAGGTCGTCGGGCGCGCCGTGGTCATCGCATGGCCGTTCGACCACTGGAGCAAACTGGAGGAGAGGGGAACGTACGCCTCGGTCCCCGATGCGCGTGCCGGGACGGCCACCGCACACGGAGCGTCGCATAGTGTGTCCTCCCGGGACCACAAAGGACTGGTCCTGCTCCCGAGCCCTGCGGAACTCCCGCTCGTTATGGGAGTAGTGGGCCTGCGCCGTCTCGGGCGCGGGCGGTCGCGCGGAGTGAGGAGTGGATGTGGGGGATTTGGCGGTGGGCGCACGATCCGGACACGAGGAGCCCGAGGAGCGGCCCGAGCGGTACGTGAAGCCTTCCCCCGGTTCCAGCGGTTCCGGCGGCCTTCCCCCGCAGGGCGACGGCGGTTCGGGAGACGGTGACCCGGCGGACGGCGACGGCTCGTCCGGTACCGGAGCGAGGAAGCAGCGGTCCTTCTGGAAGGAGCTGCCGCTCCTCGTCGGAATCGCGCTGGTCCTGGCACTGTTGATCAAGACGTTCCTGGTGCAGGCGTTCTCGATCCCGTCGGACTCGATGATGAACACGCTGCAGCGGGGCGACCGGGTGCTGGTCGACAAGCTGACGCCCTGGTTCGGCTCCGAGCCCGAGCGCGGCGAGGTCGTCGTCTTCCACGACCCGGGCGGCTGGCTGGACGACACCCAGACTCCCGAGCCCAACGTGGTGCAGCAGTTCCTGAGCTTCATCGGCCTGATGCCCTCGTCGGAGGAGAAGGACCTGATCAAGCGCGTCATCGCGGTCGGCGGTGACACCGTCTCCTGCAAGAAGGGAGGCAAGGTCATGGTCAACGGCAAGGCCCTGGACGAGACGTCGTACATCCGACCCGGCAGCACGCCCTGCGACGACAAGCCGTTCGGTCCGATCAGGGTGCCCGAGGGCCGGATCTGGGTGATGGGCGACAACCGCGACAACTCCCTGGACTCGCGCTACCACCAGGAACTGCCCTACAACGGCACGGTCAGCAACGAGGACGTCGTCGGGAGGGCCGTCGTGGTGGCCTGGCCGTTCAACCGCTGGTCCACGCTGCCCGTCCCGGACACCTTCGACCAGCCCGGGCTGAAGTCGGCGGCCGTGATCGGCGGAACCGTCGCACCGGGCGCACTCGCGGTGGCCGGCGCGTTGCCGATCGTGCTCGTCCGCCGGAGGAGGCTGACCCGCGGGCGAACCGACGGGTAGGGTGCCGCTCGGGCCAGCGATCGTCGGTCCTGGGAGGCAGGGAGCGCTGCGATGAGCGGAACGGGACGTACGGGCAGCGGCCACGGCCGCCTCGGCAGTGTGCTGTCGGGGCTCGCCGTGGCCGTCGGCTGTGTGCTCTTCCTCGGCGGTTTCGTCTGGGGGGCGCTGCTCTACCAGCCGTACACGGTGCCGACGGACTCGATGTCACCGACCGTGGAGCCGGGTGACCGGGTGCTGGCGCAGCGGATCGACGGCTCGGAGGTCCGGCGCGGGGACATCGTCGTCTTCACCGACAAGGTGTGGGCCGACGCCCCGATGGTGAAGCGCGTGGTCGGGGTGGGCGGCGACAAGGTCGCCTGCTGCGAAGCCGACGGCCGGATGACCGTCAACGGCAAGGCCGTCGAGGAACCGTATCTGCGCGGTGAGGAGCCCGCGTCACCGTTGGGCTTCACCGTGTCCGTGCCCGAAGGGAAACTCTTCCTCCTCGGTGACGAGCGCAGGACCTCCGTGGACTCGCGTTCGCACCTCCAGGAGGCCGGCGAGGGCACCGTGCCGATCGGCGCGGTGAGTGCCCGGCTCGACGCCGTCGCCTGGCCGGTGGGCGGGATGCTGGAACGGCCGCGGAGCTTCGCCGCCCTGCCCGGCGGGATCTCCGAGCCGGGGCCCGTCCGGCCGGTCCTCGCGGCGGTGGCGCTCGGCGCCGTGCTGATCCTGGGCGGGGCCGCCTACGGACCGCTCGCGAAGCTCGCGGGACGGCGGAAGCGGCCCGCCGAACGCAGCGGGGCGACCGCGGATGTCTGAGGGGCCGTCGGCCGGATCGGGCCGGGGGACGCCTGCGGGCGGTCCGGCGCCGGGGACGGCCGCGGAGGGGGCCGGGCGCGCCCTGCGCCGGGTCTCCCGGGTGATCCTGCTCGATCCCGACGACCGCGTCCTGCTGTTGCACGGCTTCGAGCCGGACGATCCGGACGACGACTGGTGGTTCACACCGGGCGGCGGGGTCGAGGGCACGGAGTCCCGGGAGGAGGCCGCGCTGCGCGAGCTGGCCGAGGAGACGGGAATCACAGACGTCGAGCTGGGCCCGGTGATCTGGCAGCGGGAGTGCTCCTTCCCGTTCGACGGACGGCGCTGGGACCAGGACGAGTGGTACTACCTGGCCCGTACCCGGCAGACGGCGACCAGCCTGACCGGCCTGACCCGGCTGGAGCAGCGCAGTGTCGCGGGGCTGAGGTGGTGGACCTCCGCCGAACTGTCGTCGGCGCGTGAGACGGTGTATCCGACCAGGCTCGCCGAGCTGCTGCGCACGCTGCTCGACGAGGGGCCTCCGAGTGCGCCTGTGGTCCTGGCCCGGGAAATCGTCTAGGGACGCAGGGGGCTGGCGCACAATAGGGGGACGCACGGCTGAAGGGGAACATGCCATGAGCGCCGAGGACCTCGAGAAGTACGAGACCGAGATGGAGCTGAAGCTCTACCGGGAGTACCGCGACGTCGTCGGTCTGTTCAAATACGTGATCGAGACGGAGCGCCGCTTCTACCTCACCAATGACTACGAGATGCAGGTCCACTCGGTGCAGGGCGAGGTCTTCTTCGAGGTCTCCATGGCAGATGCCTGGGTGTGGGACATGTACCGGCCGGCCAGGTTCGTCAAGCAGGTCCGGGTGCTCACGTTCAAGGACGTGAACATCGAGGAGCTGAACAAGAGCGATCTGGAGCTTCCCCAGGGCTGACCTCCACCCGAAGGGGTGGCGAGGTTTTCCACACCGGGCCGGTTCTCCACCAAGATCCACTCGCTGGGACCGCAGACGTCAGAGTCGGTGCCGGAGGTGGTGCCGGGATGAGCGCGACGAGGGCGCTGGGGCGGTACGGGGAGGAACTGGCCGCCCGGCTGCTGGTGGACGCAGGGATGGCCGTACTCGCCAGGAACTGGCGGTGCGGACGGGCCGGAGAGATCGACATCGTCGCCCGGGACGGCGACACGATGGTCGTCTGCGAGGTGAAGACCCGCAGGGGCGGCCCGGACGGGCGGATGCCCTTCGAGCATCCGATGGCCGCGATCACATCCGCCAAGGCGGACCGGCTGAGGCACCTGGCCGCCTGCTGGCTGGAGCGGCACGGGGGACCACCGCCCCCGGGCGGGGTGCGGATCGATGTCGTCGGGGTGGTACTGCCCCGGCGGGGTGCGCCCCAGGTCGAGCATGTGGCGGGGGTGGCCTGATGGGTTTCGCGCGCACCTGCTCGGTGGCGCTGGTGGGGGTCGAGGGCGTGGTCGTGGAGGTCCAGGCGGACCTGGAACCGGGAGTCGCGGCCTTCACTCTGGTGGGGCTCCCGGACAAGAGCCTGGTGGAGAGCCGGGACCGGGTCCGGGCCGCCGTCGTCAACTCCGATGCCGAGTGGCCGCAGAAGAAGCTCACCGTCGGGCTCAGCCCGGCCTCCGTGCCCAAGAGCGGCAGCGGCTTCGACCTAGCGAATCTGAGCCAAAGACAGTCCTTCCGTGCCAGGATGAACCATGGCACCCACCGACGGCGCCCGAGCGCTCATCTACTGCCGCATCAGCCGCGACCGGGAAGGAGCTGGCCTCGGCATTCAACGCCAGCTCGAAGACTGCACCGCCCTGGCCGAGAGCCTCGGCCTGACCGTCGTCGGCATCCACGAGGACAACGACCTCAGCGCCTACAGCGGCAAGCCCCGCCCCGGGTACCGGCAACTCCTCGACGACCTGCGAGCGGGCCGCGCAGACATCGTCCTGGCCTGGCATACCGACCGCCTTCACCGTTCTCCCGCGGAGCTGGAGCAGTACATCGACGTATGCGAGCCCCGCAGGATCGACACTCGCACGGTCAAGGCAGGCCACCTTGACCTCTCCACGGCCACGGGGCGCATGATCGCTCGCCAGCTCGGCGTCCAGGCCCGCTACGAGGTGGAGCGCATGGTGGAGCGGCAGCGACGAGCCCGGGATCAGATGGCGCAGAAAGGGAAGCACTTCGGCGGGCGTCGCCCGTTCGGCTGGGAAGCCGACGGTGTGACCACGAACGAATTCGAGCGCAGCCTGATTGCCGAGGCCGCTGACGCGGTGCTGGCCGGCGCGTCCCTGCGATCAATCGCCGCGGGCTGGAACGCGAGAGACATCACGACCAGCACCGGAGCAGAGTGGACAGGGCCGGAGCTGGGCAGCATGCTCCGTCGCGCCCGCAACGCAGGCATCCGCGTGCACCGCGGCCAAGAGGTCGGCCCCGGAGCGTGGGAGCCAGCGATCCCTGAGCCCAAGTGGCGAAGCCTGGTAGCGGTCCTCAACGACCCATCTCGCCGGGTCACGCCCGGGAACGAGCGAAAGTACCTCGGTAGCAACCTGTACCTGTGCGGTATGTGCGGTGCCACGGTGCGGGCGTCGACTGCGGGCACCGGACCCGGAAAGAAGCACTGGCCTGCCTACCGGTGCCGCACCGGGAGGCACGTCACACGCAGACGTGACCTGCTGGACGACTGGGTCCAACTGGCCATTCTGGAGCGACTGTCCCGGCCAGACGCCTTGGACCTGTTGGCGGAGCGCGAGGACCCGGTGGATGTGCGGGCCGCTCAGGCCGAGTTGCGGGAGGCAAGGGCCACGCTCGATGAACTCGCGAAAGGGCTGGGCCGGGGCGAGCTGGACATGCGCTCATGGACGGTTGCCTCCGCGGCGGCCAGGGCGCGCCTGGAGTCGGCGGAAAAGACGATGTCTCACGCGGTGAAGGTGAATCCAGTAGTGGGCCTGGTGGGAGCTGAGGATCCGGAAGCGGCCTGGAAAGGGCTTGATCTGTCCCGGCAGCGGGCCGTGATCGCCTACCTGATGACGGTGACCGTGCTCCCTGCTCGGAAGGGGCGGATCCCGGGAGGCGGCTACTGGGATCCGGACGCGGTGCGAATCGACTGGAAGTAGCGGGAACGCAGCGACGCCCCCGCCGAGGCGGGGGCGTCGCGGGCACCTCGCAGTCCGCCTGGGGGAGGTGGTTCCGCGAGGGCCGTACACGGGGTGGGCGAGCGGCCCTCCATCTGCTCTACGTGCCAGGGTCGCTCGTCCGTCGCACCGGGCTGGAAGAGAGGCCCCGGCCAGCCTTCGCGACGGACGGGGGAAGGCTGACCGGGGCGGTCTCACCGGGCCACGAGCGCGCTCTGCGCTGGCCCCTTGCTGGTGGCCGAGCCGCAGTTGCTGCAGGAGACGAGGACTTTGCCGTAGGCGATCAGCGCGTCTGTCTCACGACTACGACAGTCCCGGCACGGCATCCGGGCGTACCGCTGTCGTACCGCGGCGAAGGCACCGGTCACCTGCTGGGCGTCCATCGTCAGGCCGCCACCGCGGCGGCCTGCTGCAGCTCCGCATCGGTGGCCATCAGGTCGTCGAACTCGCCGGCCTTCGCGCCCTCGAGGAACTTCCGGATCTCGGCGCGGGTGAAGTGCAGGACGGGGCTGTCCGGGTCCTTGTCGTCGGAGAGCGCGACCATGCGGGTGCCGTCCGGAACGTGGGGGTGCGGGTGGCCTTGGGCGTCCGGGGCCGCAGCGAGGATGACGCAGTCCTTCAGGATCGGGTCGAGGTCGGTCCGGCTGGCCTTGCGCCAGTCCAGGCCCGGGGCCTGCTCGTTCTCGTAGGTCTTCGTCGTCTTGCCGTTGGTGATGGTTCCCACGGGTGTGCCTTTCTGGTATTCGTGCGGTGGAGGCCCGCCCCCTGCACTCGATCTGTCCAGGAAGGGGACAGGGGGCGGGCGCCTGGTGCCGGTCGCCGCCCATTAGCCGGCGGCGACCGGAGTCACGGGGTGCGGTGGGGCGACGGGTGTCCTGAAATCGTCAAGGTGCAGCCTCCAGCCGGGTCGGGAGCCGGTGCCGCTCGCGGCACGGGGCGCAGGCGTACAACGCCGTTGGCGGCCCGGATTGCCGCTCAAGGGCGTCGACCAGACGTGCGGTGCCGGACGGACCGTTGTGCCAGTAGCACCAGTCGGATGGCGTAGCTGGGGCGACGAGCTCGGTTTCGGGCATCAGATAGCCGCCGTGCGCAGCATGGCCGGGCTGTCGGCGCGAGCCATCTGGAACGTCATGCCGGCGTGCAGCTGCTCGGCTTCCAGGCGCGGCAGCACCAGCTCGATAGTGCCGACCGGGCGGTCAAGGGCGAACAGTTGCAGG
Organism: Streptomyces sp. HNM0645; assembly: GCF_030056615.1. Lineage (NCBI taxonomy): Bacteria > Bacillati > Actinomycetota > Actinomycetes > Kitasatosporales > Streptomycetaceae > Streptomyces > Streptomyces sp. HNM0645. Next base: position 208,284 of record NZ_JASHLT010000015.1, read on the forward strand.
GGCACGCGGACTTCTCCCGTGTCCCGGTCGCAGGTAACCGGGATGCCCGGACAGAGCGAGGCGTGCGAGGGCGTTTGCATCGAGTCCCCCTCGGATGACGGTCAATGACGGACCGTCACCGTACGAGCACTACTGCCCGGTAACGGGGACAGAGTGTCCCCGTATCCCAGTCCGTCCCCCTAGCTCACGTCCCGCAGGCCGATCCGCTCCGCGAGCTGAGCAGCCTGCGGACGCAGAGCCCGCGGGGCGTCCCGCCAGAGCTCCGCCACCGCGCCCCGGGCCGACGGGGTGTACTCCACAGTCTCCGCGCCGATCTGGTGCGCCATCTGCATCACGTGCAGCGCCGCCGTGCGGTCGCCGCGCTGCAGGTGCCCGCGGGCAACCTCCACCCACAGCCGGGCCCGGCGCTCCACCGAGGGCATCGCGTCCGGGTCGATGTCGTCCGCGAGGTCCAGGGCCTTGCGGGAGGTGCGGAGGTCCGTAGCCACGGACACAGCGTGGAAGTCCACGTTCGCCCTGCCGAACACAGTGGACGGATGGACGTACGACGCGGGCAGGCTCTTCGCCACCTGGTCGCCCGCATCCCACGAGCGCCACGCCTCGCCTGAGCGGCCGTCCCGCGCGTACGTCACCGCGGCGTGCAGTTGCAGCGCGCCGTAGATACCGCGCCAGTCCTCAGGCGCCCCGGTCAGATGGGGGCGGATGAGTTCGGCGGCCTCGTTCACCACGCGCAGAGCCTCTTCGGGGTACGAGGTTTCGCGCAGGATGTTGCCCATGTTCCACGCCGCGGCTGCTATGGCGGCCGGCTGGTCGGCGTCCTGCGCCGCGGCGAGCGCCCGGTCCGCCACGACCCACGCGAGCTCGGCCGGCGCGACATATGCGGTGGCTTGCCCGGTCAGCCGGTAGACGTCGGAAGCGGCGACCAGCGCCGCGCGGCGTTCGGCGCCATCGAGAGTCCGGGTCGCGGTCTCGGCGCTGCGGATCAGGTCGGGCAGCAGGCGCATGACCTCGCTGCGGTTGTGGCCGGAGGTGTGCCACAGGCGCCAGGTCTGGTCAATGCGGCCCTGCAGTTCGGCGACGTCGACCGGGGCGGCGGGAGCGACTGGAGCAAGGCGCCTGTTCATGACCGCATCCCAGACGGCGGACATGGCAGGATGCTGCAGGCGGCCGACGGGCACGGGCGGCCGGTCGTCCCTGCGGCCCGTGATCAATGTGGCGTCGGACAGCTGCAGTGCGGCGGCGAGCTTCATGACGAGCGAGTGCTGCCGGAGCTCGCGCTCCCCGCTCTCGATTTTCTTCAGCCAGTCGGGGCCACGGCCGCACATGTTCGCGAGCATCTCGCGCGACATGCCGCGCGACTCGCGCAGCAGCCGGACGCGCTCACCGGTCGTCAGGTCCTCGGGGATATCCACAGTGTGCCCCTTCTCTGTGCCGTTTCGGTCAGCGTACGGGCGCGGCCGAGAGCGCGGTATGGGGACAGGATGCAGAAAGGGCCCCCTCCCGCGCACGTGGCGCGAGAGGGGGCACGGCCGATTCAGCGGGCAGCGAGCTGGTACAGGGTGGCTCCGAGCGCGCTGAAGGACACCAGCGCGGCCAGGGACGGTAGCGGCCAACGGGCCTTTTCCAGGCTGTCCAGGCGCGCCTCGTGGTCGGCGAGTTTCTGATCCGTCTGGTCGCCGCGCTGTACGAGGAGGGCAAGCTGTCCGCGCTGCTCGGCAAACCCCACCTCCATCGTCCGGCGCAGTTCGGCCAGCTCCAACGCGATCTGCGTCGTCTCCGGCGGCGTCACCGGCTACCACCAAGGCGGATGTTTCGCCGAATGATCTCGTGCAGATCCTGGCCAAAAGCCTCCGCGTCGAGGTGCACCTGCACAGTGCCGGCAGGGGAAGGCTGCTTGTACTGCGGCGGCCGGGCCCAGCCGAGCAGCACACCAGCCACGAGCCGCAGTGGCTCCCACTGGAGGCGCTCGGCGGCCTGCTCGGCGAGCCGGAGCAGCAGGTAATAGACGGCGGTCACGGCGGCTGTGACGCCCCCGGCGACCGCCGTGGAATCCACCTCGATGCCGATCGCGCCGGTAATGGTGACGACCCAGCCGACGACAAGCGGCACCAACGTGCGGAGGATGGATGCGAGCAGATTCATGAGTGACTCCGATCAGGCGGTGACAGTGAAGCCGCGTCGGGCGGCCAGCTTCTTCAGGGACGTGGCTCCGGGGATGCCGTCGGCGTCCTTGCCGGAGTAGCCGCAGCGGCGCTGCCACGAGGCGTACGCGGTGCGGGTGGCGGTGCCGAAGTGCCCGTCAGCGAGGCTCGGGGCGAGGAGCCCCTCACGCACGAGGGCCTGCTCCACGGTCTTCACGCCGTAGTAGCTGACAGGGGTGCCGCGCTTCGGCGGGTCGGCCTTCGCGGCGGCGACGAGCCGGGACAGGTCCACCACCGGCCGGGCCGGGGGCTTCGGCGCGGCGGGCGGCCTCGCGGCCCCCGTCTTGCTGGGGATCTTCAGCTTCTGCCCCGGACGGATCGTGTACGGGGCCTTGATGCTGTTGGCCTTGGCGATGTCCGCCCACGGCACCCCGAGTTCCCGGCCGATCGCGGAGAGGGTGTCGCCCTTCTCCACCGTGTACGAGCCACCCTGCACCGGGGGTGTCTTCGGCGGCTGCTCGGGCTCCGGGTCTACGGCGAGCCGGTCAGCGATCCGGTCCTGCATCGCATCCCAGTCGACACCCCGCGGGTCCACCTTCCCCGGCTGCCAGTCCAGGTGCCGGATCACGGACCGGGGGCCCCACCGGTGCCAGCGGCAAATCGCGGCTGACGCTCGCTCGATCGCCTCCAGCTGGACGTCCGGCCAGGGGTCCTTGCCGTCGCCGAGGTTCTCGCACTCGAATCCGTAGAAGTGCCGGTTCCCGTCGGTGTTCGCCTCGTTGTCGGACGGCAGCGCCGGGGTCTCGGCAATCACGGCGCGCAGGACGTCGTCATCGCCGGAACCGGCGTGGTTCGCCCGGCCGTACCCGACCAGGTAGACCGTGCCGTCCTTCGCGATGACGCCGTGGCACAGCGGACCGGGCAGACCGCTGTAGCCGGTCCGGCAGATGTCCACGGTCCGCTGCGTGCCGGACGTCACGGTGTGGTGGATCATCACCCCGTGCACGGGCCCCCACGGTCCCTTGTGGTTGCGGTTGTGGGTGCGCCAGGTGCCGACCTCCACCACGGTCAGGCCCTCGGTGCGCAGGATGTCCGCCAGCGTCTGTGCTGGCATCGGGTTGGCCATCGTGGGGCCTCCAGACATGAGAAAGGCCCCGGCCGTGGCGGCGCGGGGCGAGAGGGGAGGGCGGGCAGGGGTCAGGGCGCAGGGTCCGGGACCTCAGCCCACCGCTTGGCGTACTCCTCGGGCTCCAGCGCCTCTTTGAAGATCCGCCCGTAGTGCCTCAGCACGTGAGAGCCGCGGGGGATCTCCCGGCGTACCGGGTCCGGCCAGCCCGACGTGTCGATGACGAGCGTCTCGCCGTCGTCACTCACAAGCGCCGCGTCCTCCAGCCACTCCGAGGCCAGCGCCTGGCCGTTCGTACCGTCGTACACCGTCGACTCCACGCGCGGCATGACCAGCGCCATCAGACAACCTCCGAGATCGTGACCTGTAGTTTCGTGTCGGTCTGCTGCCACACCCCGCCGCCCGCCAGCGCCGACGTGAGTGCCCCCTGCAACTTCAGCGTGTGGCTGCCCGCAGCCGCGAGAGTGCCCTTCCAGCGGCCGGAGATCGTGGCCCGGTCCGCGACGACCATCCCCTTGATGGCCAAGCCGGTATCGGCGACTCCGTCCACCACCAGCCGGCCCACCATCAGAATCGTCGGTGACGTCCCGACCACGTTCGCGTCGAGCGTCGCCTCCGCGACGTAGGTGGCGTTCGCGGCCTTCGTCGTCAGCGTCACGGTGGCCCCGGGGATGTCTGCATAGGTGGTGGTCGTCGACGTCAGCGCGCCACTGGCTGCCCCCTCGTATGGCGTGGGCTGGACACGGTCCATCTGCCCTGCGGTCACGGTCTGCCCTGCGTAGAACGGCACGGCGTCCCCCTCTCAGAGTGCGAGGCGCATCGGCTGAGCCAGGGACACAGGGGTTCCGCTGGCATGAGATTTGAAGACCCCGGTGACGGAGCGGGTCACCGTCCACCTGGTGGGGTTGAGCAGTACGAAATTGTCGTAACGGACCAGGGGACTGCTGTTGGTGTTGCCGCTGATCAGGATCGACCGCAGGCCGATCAGCGCCGACGTGGAGATGTCCGTATCCGTCGCCGTGGCCTGCCAGGACGCAGGCTCCGGCGCCGACGGGGACCATGCCTTCGCTTGGAGAAGCGACCCGAACACCCGGAAACGCAGCCGCACATCGGTGTTCGCGGCGTGTGTCAGCGGGACCGTGACCGCGGTCAACTGGGTCTCCGTCCCGCCCACGCGCTTCCGCAGACTGAGCGTGATCGTCTGGTCCGTGTTGAACGCCAACCGGGCCGCATACAGATTGTCCGAATCGAGGTAGCGGGTCACGATGCTGCCCGTGATCCCCGCCCCGGTCGCCAGAGCCGACGTCTGCATATCGACCTGTGCGTCCGTGTCGGTGACCGTCTGCGTGAGGAACGATCTGCGGCTGACGTTGACGCTGCCGAGGGTGTGCGTGCCCCTCCCGGAGACGACGTCATAGTCCCCGGGCACCGTGCCCCCGCCAAGCCCCCACGTACCGCCCACGTCCGCGGTGCCCCACGAGTCGGTCTGGGCCGCGCTGAAGTCGTCTTCCGCCGCGCCGGTGATCGCGGTGACCGTGACCAGTTCACCTCCGGCCACGACGGCGAACGGCGTTTCGGCCGGGTCTCGGGTCCACGTCGGCCCATCTGTCGCCAGCACCGTCCACACCGTGTCTGACGAGCTGACGGCGGCCGTCAGCTCCGATCCGTCCGTGTCCAGTCGCCCCAACACCGGGTCTTCAAGGACCGCGACGTTCCACGGTCCGGCCGGGGTGCACAGGAACGTGATGGTCCACGTCCGCAGCCCCAGTACCTCCGTCGTGCCCTGGACGATGAGTTCGATCGGCCCGGGCGGCAGCCACTCCGGAGGGTTGGTGATCACGAGCTTGTCGCCGATGTCCAACGCCAACACGTCCGGGATCAGATGCGGGGCCTTGTGCAGGCGCACCGTCACCGCCCGGTAGCGGGCCTCGTCCCACGTGCCCACGTGCAGATCCCACCCGGCGATCTGAATGGCCTGTGAGTCCAGCGCCAGCGAACGGGACTGGGCATCGTCGTACACGCCGACACCGGCCGGCGGCGGCTGCACCGACAGCGGCCCGGACTCCAGCACCACCCGCGCCGAGCTCCCGCCCTCACGCGTGCGGGTGACGTCGTTTCGGAGATCCTGGTCGTCCTCCACCGGCTCCAGCGGCGGCGCGACCTCCCCGGCCGCGTAGTCGAGGGTGAGCGCAGCCGGCTGGTTGTAGAGGCTGGTGCGGTCCCGGTAAGCCATGCCGATCCGGTCCCGCCGCTCGTACAGGATCCCGCCGTCGGTCTCCGCGCACTGGTACAGCAGATCCAGCAGCTCCACCGGGCGCTGCGGGCCCATCGCCTCACTCGGGCTCGCCGGGTCGCCGTCGACCCACGTCAGGTCGAGCGCGGACGCCTCCTCGTTGGACAGCCTGTTCAGGCGGTCCAGGGCAAGTTCCCCGTTGAACCCGTCGTCGGCGCCGTCGTAGATCGACACCCCTGGGGTGAGGCCCGAGCCTCCCACGTCGAACACAGCCAGATGCCCGAGCGCCATGCCCTCCGTTGCGGCGCCCCACGTCCCGGCGACGCCGACCGCCGCGCCCCGCGCGCCGGTGATGAGCGTCGCCGCGGTCCAGCTCCCGCCCCCGGCGCTGGTGTCCAGCCACCGCGCGCATACGTTGGTTTGTCCGCCCCCGGCGTCGCTGACGTACAGCTGCAGCCGGTTCCACACCCCGGCGAAATCAGCGATCGCGCCCGGGTTGGTGTGCAGGAAGAACGCGAGAACATCTCCGCCCGAGCGGGCTTCGATGCGGATGCCCGCAGTGGAGGCGTAGACGACGGCCGTGCTCATCGTGGACCCGGCCACGTCCACCCGCAGGATCTCGGTCTGGGAGGCGGGCATCGTCGGCAGGAAGTACACCATTTCGGCGTGCCAGCCGGCCGCGCTGCTCCTCGGCACCGCGCCCCGCATGGAGGCGGAGTTGCGGAGCTTCGGGAGCGCTGCGGAGCCGCCGAGGGAGTCGTCCCCCTCGAAGTCGAACCCGGTCAGGACCAGCGCGGGCACGTCGGGGACGGCGCTGTACGCCTGCGTGGCGTCGCGGCCCTCTTCCATCGGCCAGTACGCGAGCGGTTCGCCCGCCGGTACCCGGCGGCGCAGCGTGGAGGCGAGGGGCTTCTGCCCCTGCCCCAACCGGCGCTGGATCCCGGACGCCTCCACGGGCGTCCACACGTCCCGCCCGGAGGGGCCCCACTTCGGTTCCCACGTGGGGACCTCGCCCACCAGCCGGTACTCCCGGTCGGACACCTCCGCCGCACCTGCCAGGGTCCACGTACGGCCCGCGCCGTCGGCGAACGACGTGGTGCCCTCGGCCTTGTTGCGGAAGTCGGGGTTGGCGGCGATCGTGCCGCTGATCCCGTTGCGGACCTCCGCGCGGTGTACGCGGCCCCGCAGCGGCACCCGCGGCGGGGTGGTCGTCGGGTCCTCCGGCGCCAGCGACAGCGGCGCGGTGCTGTTGTGGATCGAGGTGGTCGGCGCGGATCCGACGAGGGCGGCGACGAGCGTCCACGGCCCGTCGAGGCTCTCCGCCCAGTACAGGGACGGCGACCAGCCTCCGGAGCCGTTGTTGACGTCCACGGTGACCCGCAGAGCAGCACGGCGCGGCAGGCCGGGCAGGGCCCAGGTCGCGAACCGCTGGGACGCGGTGGTGCCGTCCGGGGTGTGGAACCACCCCAACTGCCCGTTGAACACGCGCATCATCCACGAGCGGTCACCGTCCGCAGCCCATTTCCCGATCAGCACTTGGGGTGTCGAGGCCCACCAATCGGCGGTGGCCTCCACACGGACGTCAATGTCGCCGGTGATGTCCAACGCCCCGGCGTCCGGGGTGGAGGCGATGTCCGCGACGGCGCCGGTCAGCGCGAGGTAGGACTCCGGGCCCTGCACCGAGACGCGCATCTCGGTGTTGCGGCCGAACCGCCCGTACCACGGCCCGCGCGGGTTCCGCGGCGAGTATTTCCCGTCGGTGTTCTTGAACGACGCCGTCGCCCGCGACGCGTCGCAGCGGGAGTTCCCGTCGCGGCGGCCGCGGCTGATGGTGATCGGGTCGCGGGTGAGAGCGTCAGCGGTGACGTTCTCCATCGTGCCGCCGATCTGGAGCTCCACCCGCGTCCCGAGCGGGCTGTCAGGAATCGCCACCGGTTACCCCCTTCGGCCGGTCACGGCCAGCTGTACGTCCCCGCCGCGCTTGTTCACGGCGTGCGCGAGCTCACCGAGGATGAAGTCCGCACGCGCGCTGCCGTCGCCGCGGATGACGATGACCTGCTGTCGTGCGGCTCGGCCGCCGCCCGTCATGCCCGCGCGGAGCGAGGCCCCGCCCGCCATCGCCCCGACATGGGGCGGGGTGACGAGGTTGGCCATGGTGCGGTCCAGCACGCCGACGTTGTCCTCGGCACCCATCGCGATGCCGGGCGGGATCCAGCGGCCCACTTCCTTCGCCATGAGCTTGGAGGGACTGCTGATCCCGAGCGCGGACGCGATCGGCCCCGGAATCATCGACTTGGCGAACCCGATCAGGGCCGACTTCAGCCAGCCGCCCATGGACTTGATGCCGTTCCACAGACCGCGGATGACGTCGCGGCCCTTGCTCACCAGCAGCGAGCCCAGGTTGCCGAGCGCACCGGTGATCCTCCCTGGCAGAGAGCGAACATAGGAGATCAGGCCCATCGTGCGGCTGACCACGCCCGCTTTGATGCGGTCCCAGTGCTGGATGAAGAACCTGACGATCGGCAGGTTCGTGATGAACCCGAGGATCATCGAACCGACGGACTTGATCTTCGACCAGACCCAGTCCCACGCCTTACCGGTCCACTCCTTGATCTTGTCCCAGTTAGCGATGATCAGCGCCGTCAGGCCGATCACCGTAGCGATGATCCAGCCGATCGGGCCCATCGCGATCAGCCACTGGGCGGCCATCGTCGCCGCCCACACAACCGCCCGCGCGGCCATGAGCGCGAACTGCCCCACCGCGACGACCGCAGCCCGGACAACGGCCGCGACCCACGTACCGATCGACACCAGCGCCGACCCCACCCACGCCGCCGCCGTCGTCGCCGCCGACGCGACCGCAGCCGCGCCGATCCGCACATACGCCATGAGGCCGACGGCCATCATCCGCATCCACCCGGCCACCGCCGTCCACGCCGACGAGGCCATGACCCGGTTCGCCACGGCCACCACCGCCGCGCCCGCCGCGTAGGCCTTCATGCCGATGGCGACGCTCGCGATGACCGTGGCGAGCACGGTAAGCACGGGCGTCGGGGTGTTGTTGATGACCTGCGCGAGGGCCTTCGCGATCATCGCCGTGGTACCGATCAGCGGCGCCAGCGCCACCAGCAGATCCACCGCAGCGGAGCCGAGGAGACCCAGCGTCGACCCGCCCTCGCGCGCGAGTGCCACGAACTCCTCGAACCCCTCCGAGCCCTTCAGCGACCCGGCCCAGTCCGCGAACGCCGCCGACATGGACACCAGCCCGCCGGTGACGGCCGCCGACTGGGGCAGGAACGCCTGCATCAGGGAGCCGAAGCCGCGGGCGAAGTTGCCGATCGTGGTCAGGAAGTTGCGGAGCGCCGGGCCGGCCGCAGCCGCCATGTCCGCGGCCCACTCCTTGAACCCGGCGGACTTCACACCTACGGCGATCTTGTCGAGCATGTCGGAAAACGCCGACGCGGCCGCCCTCACGAACGGGGTGAGCTGCGGCAGCAAGTCCCGCAGGATGCCGATTCCCTTGGTGAGGACCGGCATCGTCGTGGACGACAGCGAGTCGGACCAGGACTTGTAATCCGACTTCAGCCCCGCGAATGCCTTCGCCGTCTGTTGCGTCGCGGGAGGGAGCCCCTCCATCGCCGCCTTCGCCGCGGCGTCGGCCTCCGTCGCCGCCCGCTGCGCCGACTCCACGTCCTGGAGGGCGCGTTTGTACTCGTCGCCGCCCTTCGCCGCGAGCTTCGCGGCGAGTTGCTTCTTCAGCAGCACCTTTTCGTGCGCGTCGTCGGCCTTCTCCGCGGCCTGAGTCGCCTCCGTGACCGATTCGAGTTGCGGCTGCACTGCGGCCTTGAACGCGCCGAACGCGATCCCGGCGGCGACCGCGCCCGCGGCCAGTCCCCCGAGCGCCGTCAGCATCGCCGCCGCAGCCGGCACCCCGGCCCCGAGCGCGGCACCGAACTGGCCCGCGGCCTTCCCCGCGGTGAGGAGCGCGCTGCCCGCCGTCCGGGCCGCCGCAGCGAACCGGGCGCCGATCGTGCGGGCCATGGCGTCCGACTGCGACACGAACCGGCCGTGCATGTCGCGGAGTCGGCCGTCTGCCATGCGCGTGAACCCCGCGAGCCGGAGCTGCGCCTCGTTCAGGCCGCTCCGGAACCCGCGGTCGTCCGCGCGGATGGTGGCGAACAGGTCGCCGATGTTGAGCGCCATGGGCTACCGGCCCCCCTTCCGTGGTTGCTTCGGTTCGGGGGGAGCGAAGTGCCGCGACAGGCGGCACTCGGTGGACAGCAGTCCGAGGATGCGGATCCGCAGCCACCGCCACGACCGCGTCTGGAGCAGTCCCGGCGTAGACAGGTCGATGCCGTACACCTCGTGGAGGTCCGCCTCGATGAGCGCCCACTCATCGAGGAGGAGCCCCCACGTCAGGTCTGTGCGGCCTTTCGGGCGCGGCCGGTAGCCGGCGGGGTACTCGTACCACTCTGCGAGCCCCGTGACCGGGTCGATTTCGCCGCACGGGATGAGGCGCGGCGCTGCTCCCGGTTCGGGGCTGCCTGAGAAGGGACGCCGTCCGAGTTCCAGAACGCTTCGGCGGTGTCCAGGCCCTGCGTGATCCACAGAACGGCGGTCAGCGCCATGTGCCGGAACCGTGGCCACTCCAGGTGCTTCAGGGCGTCGTCGTAGGCGGTGCCGAGCGCGGTCCGGTACAGGTCCATCTCCCGGGCGTCGTCCAGGACTTCGGTGTCCGGTTCGGCGCCCTCGGCGGCCATACGGATCCCGGCCTCCATCACGTTCTGGACGCGGAGCCCGTCCTCGGCGGGAGGCGCGGGGATGTGGAAGACGCGGACCTCGCCGTCCTTGCATCGGACGGGGAGGTCCAGCGAGTCCCCGAGGAACTCGTCCAGAACCTTGAAACCGGCCATCAGGGCGTCACCGGGTTCGTGATCGACGTGAGCGGACCCGTGCCGGTGAGCGTCACCTGCACCTGGTCCAGGTCGGTGTACTCGCCGCCCTGCGGCTCCCACGTCACGAGGACGTCACCCGAGTACGCCTCCGGCAGGCCGTTGCGGTCGTAGAAACGGATCCCGACGCGGGAGTCCTCCCCGTAGGCGAGGAACGCCGCGCGCAGCTTCTCGTGCACCGGGCTGTAGGTGGTGGAGTCCGGCGACGCCTTGCGGTTGAACGTCGCTTCGACCTCCCATTCCTGCGCCGTCTTGACGTTCGTTTTCCACCCGTCGGAGTCGTACGTGGTGTCGTCTTCGTGGTTCGGGTCGGCGGTCCACTGGAACTCGGTGATCGCCGGGCACAGTTGCCAGTCCGGGGATCCGGACGTGCCCATGTTGACGTCCATCCGCCAGCGGCGGGCCAGCGCGGTCTCAGTCGGCGTCGACATGACGTCCTCCTATTCGTTCAGGTACGGCGCCGGCCGCGTCGACCGGGCGTAGTAGTTCGCGGTCAGTTCCTCGCGGCCGGTCGCGTCCTGCCCGAGCAGGGCCTGTGACTGGCGCCAGATCAGCGCCAGACGGAACGCGCCGAAGGTGAGGGCCTGCCTGTTGTGGAGCTCGCCGAACACGGCGTCGGCGAGGTCGAGCAGGGCCATCGGGTCGGCGGCGCGCATGCGGAACTGGACGCCCGTCACGGCGTCGGTCAGGTCCGTGTCGGTCACCGGGTACGGGTTGAGCCAGATCACCCGGTCCGGGGAGTCCGGCATCGCGCCGAACCCGAGCGCGGTCTCATCGGCCGCGTATACCTCTCCGGGGCCCGGCCGGTACACCCCAAGCCCGGCGTCCGCGAGGAGTCCGGCCAGGCCCTCTAGAAGGGCGCGCGTGTGAGCCACGGTCACCCCCAATCGGGCATTTGGTGGGGTCAGCCGCGGAGCCAGTCCCGTAGCGATACGTGCATGAGCCGGAGCATCACGGCCCGCTCGGAGTTGACGGCGCTCTCCAGGTACTTCGCCTGCCGGCCCGGCAGGTGCTTCCACGTCAGCTCTTCGTGTTGCCGGACGGCGTACACCGTGTCGTACGAGATCGCCCCGCTCAGGCCGTCCACGTTGACCCGGCCGGAGCGTTCGAGGGTGCCCTCATCGAGCGGCACACGCTGGTTCGAAATGGTCAGGCAGTGCTCCAGCGCCCGTTGAAGCCCGCGCGATGCCGCGCGCCGGCCCCGCCCGGTCCACAGCCGCTGCCCCTGCCACGACATGCGCGCGTACTGCGTCACTGGAGCTGCACCTCCAGATGCGACGGGACGGGAAGTTTCCCGCCGTCCTGCGGCACCGACGCGATCACTGTGGTAGTCCGGCCCCCGGGCAGGGTCACCCGTGAGCGGGCCGGTGCCACCGTGTCCAGCGGCGCGTAGAACGTGCTGGAGGACGTGACCTCTTCGCCCGCCGGGTTCCGTACCAGGCGCGTGGACTGCCGCAGCAGTCCGCGGACCTCCACCGGCGCCCCGTACACGGTGCCCGTGGGGCCGGTGCCGAGGAGCGGCTCCACCGTGACCGTGTGCTGCCGCAGGAACCCCGGGAGGGTCACGACAGGATCACCCCCTCCAGCGCGAGGGATTCGAGGATCTCCCTCGCCTCCGGGGTCAGGTCGGTGTCGTCGGCGGTCGCCACCGGCGCGGACTGCCGCGAGAACGACAGCCCCCCGGCGCTGACCGACGTCCACGGGCTGGCCGTCGGGTCGTCACTGTCCCCGGCGGCCGCCGCGTCCCGCTTCGCCCACTCGCCCGCCTGCGCCGACACCGCGTCCCGGAACGCGTCCCGGACGTCCGTGTCGGACGGGAACCCGGCCGAGTCCGTGTCGTAGATCGCGGCGATCATCTCCCGATCCACGAGCCGCGAAGCGCGGGCGAGTAGCCGGGCGATGTTCGCGGGGGCGGGCTGCCCGGTGAACGCCTCGTACTGCTCTGTGGTGGCGTAGACCCTGCCCACCAGGCAGCACCCCCTTACGCGCTCGCGCCGATGAGGACGATGTCGTACGTCACCGACGTGCCGGCACCCGAGTTGGCGACCTTCAGCAGGTCACCGGAGCCGGCGGTCACGGCGTAGCCGGTGGCGTCCGTGGCGTCGGCCATGACGCACAGGGCGGCGCCGGGGCGCAGCGTGATCGTGTGGGTGGCTCCGAGGAGCGTGGCCCACGTGTTCGTGGCCGCGGCGCCGATGACGACGTTGTTCGTGTTCCCGACGGCGGCCTTGATGATCAGGCCCTTGATGCGGGCGAAGGTGATCGCGGCCCCGAAGGCGTCGGTGAGGACGCCCGCGAGGTCGAGATCCTCCGTCGCCGACGCAGCGAGGGTGCGCCGGTCGGAGAACACCTTGTCGGCCTGCCCGGCGCCGGTGCCGGAGGAGAGGTTGACGGCGTGCCGGACCTGGAGCGGCACCGTGCCGGTCGCCAGGTCCAGCGCGCTCGTCAGGTCCGCCGTAGCGGCTACCGACAGAGAGGAGACGAGCCCCACAGCCGCCCCCTCACGTCGCGACGACCAGCGGCACGGTGGCCACGGTCGTCGGGCTCGCGATGGTCGCCGGGGCAGTCGTCGTCAGCGAGCTGCCCGACGTCTGCGCCAGCGGCTTCTCCCCGCTGATGATCCCGGCGGAGGCGGTCGTGGAGACGCCGACCAGGCTGGGCGGGGTGGTGGCCTTCACCATCACCGCTGCCCAGTAGACGCCGTCCTCGGTGATCGTCACCGGGGACGACAGGGCGAGGGTCTTGTTCGTGGTCGCCGCCCACGCTGCGGTGAGCTGGTCCGCGGTCTGCGCCAGTAGCGCCGGAGTCGACGCGGACGAGTAGAGCGCGAACCAGTAGTTCGTGGGCGTGCCCGCGGCGGTCGCCCCGGACCGGAACGTCAGGCTGGTGACGACGTCGCCCTTCCGGAGGTACAGCGCCACGCTGGTCATGACCTGCGTGGTCAGCGCCCCGGTGTCGGCGACCGCATCGAGGCGGCGCATGTTCGAGCGGGTCGCGGTCGAGCCGCCTGCCGACGCCTGCCGGTAGTGGTCCGAGGCGTACGAGAGCTCGTCCCGCACGTTGCCGGTGTATCGGCCGAGCTGCGTCACGACGCGTCTCCCTTCTGTGCGGGCTTGCGGCCCCTGGACGTGGTCTTGGGCTCCTGCTGCTCGTCGGCGTCGGCGGCCTCCACGGTGTAGCCGTGGCGGCGGAAGTAGGACAGCGCCCGCCGGTCGCGGACGCTGTCGGCGGTCGCCTCCCCCTTCTGGAACGACACCCCGGCGATGTCGCCGGTCACGGGCTGCGGAGCGGTCACTCGGATCTCAGCCATGGTCACTGCACCTTGACCTTCCGCAGCACGCCGCACGCCTTGGTGTTCTTCAGCACCATCGCGGACGGGCCCATCTCGATCTCGCCGGACTTGACCGCACCCGCGCGCATGAAATCCGGCATCCACGTCTGGACCAGCGGGATACCCGCCACCGACGCGCCGTGGAGAGCGTCCAGACCGAACGTGACGGCGTAGATGTCCGTCAGGCCCGTGATGGTGCTGCCGCCGCCGCCCTCGTCGGCGTCCTCCGAGTAGATCGGAATGATCGGGTTGGCGCCGGCCTGCCCGTCGCCGATGTCCACGAGGGCCCAGTCTCCGTACCGTTCGATCCGACGGCCAAGGGAATCCTTGTCCGCGGTGAACAGCCCGGCCCACCGCGCCAGGGCGCGGATACGAGTGATGCTCTTGCGGTTACCGAGGATCGCCCGCTCACCCGGGGGCAGCGCGCCCGGAGAGCCCGCGTCACCGCCGCCGGTCTTCGACGGGGTGATCAGGGACAGGAACTCGTCCAACTGGTCCAGCGCGGCCATGGCCAGCGGCTGGGTGATGACGGTCGCCGCCCGCCAGTCGAGGTATCCGGCGGTGGTGCCGTTGTCGAGCGGGTCGTACTCCGTCGCCGTCCCGGTCAGGGACTTGTCGAGCCCGTCGAACCCGTTGCTGTCGACGGCGGTGTCCCCATTGATGAGCTCCTCCTGCCACTTCTGCTGCGTGGCGGTCAGGAGCTGCTGCATCTGGAACGTGATCTCGTTCGACGTACCCGGGCCGAGCCGGGACAGGACACGGTCCACGTTGAACGCGCCACCGTGCGGGTGGAGCTCGACGGTGACCCGCTCGCGCTCCGCCTCGCTGGGGCTGTACTCGGTGTTGTACGCGCGGAACGCCGCGGTGCGCACGGTCTTCAGCCGCGTGTAGCCGTACGTGAGAGTGCCGCCGCCGGTGCCCGGGGTCACGGTGTCATCGAACACGATCCGGTCGAGCAGCCACGAGTAGCGGCGCAGGTTGTCGATCACGGCGTAGTCGACGTCGACCGCCGTGTTGAGCTGGGCCTGAGCCAGAGTCACAGGCATGAGGGCTCCTTGATGGTCAGCCGGCGTTCAGCGCGCCGGCAACGGCTTGTCCGAGGGAGGTGGGGCGACCTGTGGTCCCGGGCCCGCCGGGGAACTCGCCCCCGCCCCGCCGCGGCGCCTGGCCAGCGCGGAGCTGTGGATTGCGGCCGAGGGCCTCGTTGATGGCCGTCTCTACCGCGGTGTTGAACGCCTCGGGCGTCATGTCCGAGGGGTCGATGTTGTCGATCGTGTCGCAGAACGCGCGGGAGTCGAGGAGCGCGTCAGCGTTCGCCCCGAGCCGCGCGGCCGTTTTGTAGACGTGGAGTTCGAGGGCCGCGGACGCGGCCCGCTCCTCCGCGGCGGTCAGCTTCCCGTGTGACTCAGTGAGCTGCTGCGTGAGCTGCTCCGCGGTCGGCGGCTGGTCGCCCTCCAGGCCGAGGGCCTTGCTGATCGTGCCGAGGAGCTCGTTGCGGGCCTCGTTCGCGGCGTTGGCCTTCGCGGTCGTGCGCTCCTTGCCAGCCTCCGCGCGTGCGTCCCGGATGGCCTTGGCGACCGGCTCGGGCAGGCTGTCGACCTTCCCGTCCCACTGGTATCCGGCCCACGGGTCCGTGACGGCTCCGCCCTGTCCGGACTGCGATCCGGACGGTCCGGATCCCTGTCCGCCCTGGCCGGAGCCTCCGTCGCCGGTGCCGTCACCGGCGCCTCCGCTGCCGGATCCGGAGCCTGCGCCGTCCCCTCCGTCGGCGTACAGCCACGGGTCGAAAGGGCCAGTCGAGTAGGGGTGGGCCCATCCGGCGCCGTCCAGGCGCGTGCGGGCGAGGGTGCTGCGGTGCATGGTGCCCTCCTGGGGCATGAGAAAGGCCCGCTCCTGGCGGGCCGTGATGGGTGGCGTGGTGTCGCTTAGCGGCGCTTCGAGGCGAGTAGTTGGCGCGCCTTGTCTACTGCGCGCCGTTGGGTCACCTGCTGCCGGGTCACTGCTTCTGCTTCCTGGGGAAGCTGAGTGTCCATCTGCCGAAACAACTCCGGTCGACTGACCAGTCCCGCCGCGGCGCGGTCGATGTTCTTCTGTTCGGTCGCCGTCGGCGGAGCGACAAGCGCCGCACGTTCGTGTTCCTGGCTGGCGCGGAAGTCGTCAACGATTCGCCGCATGTCGGCCTTGTTCCGCGTCCTTTCGTCCTGCGTGGTCGGGCGGACTAGCTGCCCGACCGGGGCATCAAAGCGGGAACTCGGCTTGCGCCGGCCCATCTCTGCTGCCACCACGCTGGAAACATCGCCCCTTACCACGCCGCGGCTCTTGGCCTGCTCGATCGCGCGGCGTTTGAGTACGTCCTCGCGTGTCTTCGCGTCCGACTCCTGCGGGGTGGATGCGTCGGCACGGTTGAATACCTCCTCGCTCCACATGTCGCGGGCCATGCGGTTGACCTGCGCACGCTCGGCGCGTGTCATCGGGTCGCGCTTCGAGCGGGCGAGTTTGTCGCTCTTGGCTTTTCTGCCGGCCACGGCGAGCTTCCCGAACGCCTTGCCGTGCTTCTTGCGGCCGATCCACGCGGCGAGGGCCTCCGGGTCGCGGGCCCCCTCCTTCGCGAGCTTGGCCACGAACGCCTTACCCATGGGTCTCCCTCCCGTCGGGCATGCGAAAGGGCCCGCACGATGGCGGGCCCACGGGGTGACGCGGTCGGGGTCTACTCGCCCGGGAGCGGCCTGTTCTTCGCGTAGCCGCGCAGCCATACGGAGCGGCGGAGGTCTCCTGCCGGGTAGGGGCAGGCGTTCGGCCGGTCGCCGCGGCGACCGGCCTCGGCTCCCTCGTTGAGCGCCTTCACCACCTGCTCACGCGGTCCCATCCTGGCCCCCTGCTCACAGTCGGTTCTGCTGGTCGCCGCGCGACTTGCGGGCCGTGTCGCCGGCCGCAGTGCGCTGCCCGGTCACCTGCTCCTGATACTCGGCGAGAGTAGTGCGCGGGTTGGCCTGCCACCAGCGCTTCAGCTCCTCCGATGCGCGGGCGTAGGCGACATGTGACGGGCCTGTGAAGAGCGACATGGGGTCGATGCCCTGCCGGTCCGCGTCGCGGGACAGCAGCACGCCGCGGAGCTCGTCCTCGGCGGCCAGGTACTGGGCGTATACGTGCTCGCGGTACATCTCCTGCACCTGCGCGCGCGAGTACGCACCCCGCGCCGACTCCTGCTCCTGCTCCCGGTCAGCGAGCCATCGTTCCGTTGACGACATGCCCTCGCGCGGGTCCGGCCGGTCGTCGGCAAGGTGCGCCCACCCGTCCGGGCTGGATCCCAACAACTCATCGACCGTAGCCCGGTCGGCGAGCTGCCCATCTACGGTGTCCGCGCCGGATGCGGCCGGGACGGGTGCGGGCGGGTGTCGGCGGTCCATCTCCGCGGCGATCCGCTCGGCCTCGTCGGGCCGCGCGTAGGCCAGGGACCATCCGAGGGTGTTCTCGTCCATCCTTGACAGGTCCTCGGCGAGGCTGCCGCCGGGGAAGACCTGCGCGACCTTCTGCCGCCGGTCTGCCTCGTCTGCGATGGCGGCGAGCTCCGGCCCCGTGGCCGTGCCGGCTCGGCGTCCCAACTCGGCATCAGACAGGCCGATCAGGTCGGGCCGGGCGCCGGGCAAGCGGGCGGCGGTGTCGCGGCGGTCCATCTCGCCCGCGACGCGCTGCGCTTGGCCCGGGGTCAGCTCACTCAGGGCGCGGCCCAACTCGGTGTCGGAGAACCCGGTGAGGTCCCGCGACAGGCTGCCACCCGGCCGCACGCGGCCCATGAGCTCCCGCTGCGCATCGGCGTCGTCCCGTCCTGCCTTGGCAAGCCGCTGGAACGCTGCCCGCCCGTGCTTGCGGCGGCCGATCCACGCGGCGAGGGCCTGCGGATCGCGGGCGCCCTGCCGGGCGAGTTTGGCCACGAACGCCCGTCCCATGCCCGTCTCCCCTCCGGTCAGCGTGCGGCGTTGATCTGCTCCCGGGCTGGCTTGCGGCGCAGGTGCTCGTGTGCGTCGATGTGCTCGCGCATGGCGGCCTGCCACTTGCGGACGTACGCCCCGGCGCGACGGCGCGCGGCGTTGTCCATAGCGGCGGCCTGGACGCGTTTCCAGCGGCGGATGTGCCGCTCGATCTCGCGTTGCCGCTGCGTGTCCTCGTACGTCGTCCCCGGGGTGGGGTGGTGCGGCGGCCGCGTTGTCACCCCGGGCAGGTACGCCGCGAGGGAGTGGCGGCAGTTGGGGTGGAACAGGCCCGCCGCGCGGGCCTCCACGAGGCTCCCGGCGACGTGCACGGCGACCGTACGGCGCCGGGCGAGTAGGCCCGTGGGCTGGACCGCATGCTCCGCGCGGATCGTGTGAGGCCCCGCCTGCGCACCGAGGGTGAGGATCTCGCCCTCCCACGGCCGGCACAGCGGGCATTCCAGCGGCGCATCGGAGACGATGACGAGCCCCACACGGATCTCCGCGAGGGCGTCAACGTGGCCCTCGATCGCGGCCCGCGCGGTGACCGAGCGGACGGCCATCTCCGCATAGGCGGCGAGCTCCCACGACCGGCCCGCCCGGTCCACGAACCCGGTGACGCCGCGCTGCGCGAACTGGTCGAGCGCGCGCTGCGACGCCTGTCGGCGGGTGAGGCCGCCGAGCAGCACCGACGATGACGCCCGGGTGACGATGGACCGATACACGTCCAGCACGGCGCGGGTGATGCGCACGTACAGCGGGCGGGTGTCCTCCGCGTACGAGGCGGCGAGTCGGTCTACGGCCGGGGCGTTCGGGAGGACCCGGCGGGCCTGGAGCTCGCGGCCGATGTCCAGGGCCCCCAGTTCGGCTACGGCGGCCTGCCTGCCGCGCCCGTATGCCTCCGCGAGGGCCCGTCCGACGGCGCCGTTGGCGTCCTGCTGGAGCGCGTCGGTGACCTCCTCCACCGCTTGCCGTAGGTCGCCGATGGAGCGGAGCTTGATCTCCGCCCACAACGGGGAGTCGATCCCGTCCAGTAGCGCGGCGCGGAGCTTCTCGAGGATGGCGAGCTCCGCGTCCTCGTAGAGCTTCGCGACCGCGTGCGCGAGGTCTTCCGCCATGGCGGGGGAGACGGGCATCGGTCACGCCCCCTTCGGCTGCTCCCCGCCTGCCTGGCGGCCGAAGGCGGGCGTGCCGGGCCCCTCGGCACCCGTGTTGGTCGGGTCGTTCACCAGCTGTCCCGTCTCGCGGAGGATCCGCTCCGTCTCCTCGCGGACCGCGGTGTCGTCCAGGTCCGGGTTCCGCATACGGACCTTCGTCTCCGTGGAGATCGCCTGCGCGCGGGCGTACAGCTCGATCGTCTCCGCGACGCTCTTCGGGTCCTCCGACACCGAGTCGCCGAACTGGATCCGCGGGCGCTCCACGGCCACCGACGAGAACCTGAAAGCCGTGTCCATCTGGAGCAGTGCCTCCGCGAACGTCCCCAGCTCCGGCAGCCAGTACCCGGCCTTCTGGTCCCGCAGGATCATGCTCTTCCGCTCCCGGGCGACCACCTCAGTGGCCGTGACCGCGGTGGAATCCCCGAGCCCGAAGGACTGAGCCGAGTAGCCGGCGGCCTGGACGGCCTGCCGGGTGAGCGCGTTCCACGACCGCTCGTGCTCCTCCACGCGGATCGTGAACTGGTTCTCGGTGATACCCACGCCGGACGTCGGCGATGCGTTGACCCCCGTCCACACCTCGCGGTCCTCATCGAAGGAGACGCCCTTGCCGGGCCCTTCAGACTGGAGCATCCCGTCCGGGACGATGATCCGGGACTTCGCGAGACGAATGTCCCGCATCCACGACGTATAGACCTCGTCCAGGGACATGAAGTGGTCCCGGATGCCGTCGGACTGCCAGTCGGAGCGCCCGAGCGCGCTGGCCCGGTACTTCCGGTTGGGGCGGATGTTCGGGATGTAGACGCAGGCGAGGCCCTTCACGCCGGTGGTGATCGTGTCGCCGGGGCCGTTCGGGTCCAGCTCGGCGGCGATCGCCTCCGTCGCTGCGTCCTCGGTGAGCGGGATCTTGCGCCCGAGGTTGTCGAGGGTGCCCTCGTACAGGCCGTGCAGGACGACGCCTGGTTCGTGGCGCTCCAGGTGCCGCAGCACGGTGCCGCCGTTGCGCTGCACCTCACGCCACAGGGTGATCCCCGTCAGCACCCCGAAGGCATACTCCGGGAGGACGCCGTCGGCGTGCACGGCGGTCGGCAGGGGCCGCTTCGCGAGGTCCTTGTTCCACGTCGTGCGCAGGCACACGCCACCGAGCGCGGCCGACACCTCCGCGGCCTCGCGGAGGATGTTGTTCAACCCGCTCTCGTCGGTGATCTGCTGCCACCGGTCCTGCGTCTCGGTGGAGTCGAACGTGAACGTGGGTGGCTCGGAGAACAGCAGCGCCGCGGACGTGGCGGCGATGTCCTCCGCGAGGGGCACATGGAGCCGTCCGTCCCGCGCGCCGACCGGGCGGGGCCGCTCCCAGAACCGCCAGGGCCGGCCGCGGTCGTCACGGATGCCGTTGGACGCGGCGGCGTGGTCGTAGCCCTGGAGGGCGTAGACGGTGCGCAGCTTGGTGCGGTCGCCGGAGTACCAGGCGTCATCGATGCGCATGTCCTGGAGTTCCGCGGCGTACTGGGGCGGCGGCCATGCCGTGTTGTTCTCAGGCAGCGGCACCGGACACCTCCTCGTAGTCGATCAGGGGGCGCCACTCGTGCGCCGTGGAGTGGAGCGCATACCTGAGGGCGTCCGCGGAGTGGTCGTCCACCTTCAACGGCTTGTCCTCGCCGCGCTCCGCCGCTTTCTCGTCCCACGCGTAGCCGGGGAGCTCCCCAAGCAGGCCCTCGCAGGAGCGGTGGATGCGGAGCAGTCCCGAGCCGAGGGCGACCCCGACGGACCGGATGCCGTCGAGCACGTCGTTGATCGCGGGCGCGATGCCGGGGACGCGTTCGGTCCACAGCTGGTTCATGAAGCTCGCGGCCGACGGGTCCACGAAGATCCATTCCGGTCGGACGCCGCGCGCTGCGCCCTGCTCCCCGGGGCGGCGTACGTCCGCGAGCCACCGCCGGACGTTCAGGCTGTACTCCGCGTCGGTCAACTGCCTGTGCGCGGCCACCGAGTCGTGCCGGTACTCGGAGACGGCGTACAGGTGGTCGTCCTCGCCGTGCCCGATGAGCACCGCGCTGAAGGGGTTGACGGTGCCGTAGTCGACTCCGACGGCCGTCCAGCGGCGCATGTAGGGCATGAGGTCCACGACGTTGCGGGCCTCATCGAACATGTCGTACACCGCGCCGGAGGCGAGGCACCACTCACCGAGGATGAACCGCCGGTACCACAGGCCGATGTACTGGGCTTTCAGCCGGCGGACGAACCCCGGGTCCAAGCTGGGATTGTCGTCCAGGGTGAAGTGCCAGTTCGTCAGCCCGACCTCGGCGGCGCGGAGGATGAACTCCTTCCGGAGCCAGTGGAATGGCCCGTCGGGGTTGGTCGTGGCGAGGAGCCGTGACTCGCTGCCCACACGGAGCCGCGAGAGGAGCATCATCCAGAACGGGTGCGGTACGAGGGTGGCCTCGTCCACGTAGGCGAGGGCGATCGTGGAGCCGCGGATCCGGCCCTCCGCGCGGGCGTCGGACGCGCCGATCAGGTGCACGGTCCGGCCGAGGATCACGGCGGTGGTGGAGCCGTTGGTGTGCTGCACGTGCCGCGCGAGGGGCCCGAACAGGTGCGTGCTGGACAGCGGGTCGAGGATGTTCCGCTCGATGGTCTGGAGCGTTCGGCCGACGATCACGACCAGGCCGTGGTCGGGGGCGAGCGTGAGCCGGATCAGGAACGCGATCAGGGACGCGATGGTCTTGCCGGACGACACGGCCCCGGACCAGAGGGCGATCGGCGCGTCCTGCGCCTCAACGATGCTCGCTACCTGCCGGGGCGACAGGGGGAGGGGCACGTCACGGAGCATCACCGTCCCCCTCGTCGTCGGCGGGTGGCGCCTGCTCGGCGGCCTGCTGCTGCCGGTAGACGGCGGCGAGTCCGGTCATGAGCTGGCCGACCAGGGACTGTGCGGCTTCGTTGCCGGCGTCGTCCTGCGGCGGCACGAGCCGGAGAGACTGAGCGGCTGCGGCGGTCGCTGCGGCCATGAGCGCCTTCTTATCCAGGGCGGGCGGCTCGGGCACCTGCCGGTGCTCGTAGGTGTTGTCCTTGCCTCCGAAGTTGAAGACCGTGGCCGGCTCCCACACCTGAGCGGACAGGCGCAACGCGTCGTCGGTGAGGGCGTCGGCGAGGATGGCCCGCTTCTCGGCGAGGTCGGCGACCCGTGCCCGGGTGGCCTCCTCGGTCGCGGTGCGGTCGAATGTCAGACCCATCTCGGCGGCGAGGACGCTGATCGTGCGCGGGGAGCGCACCAGCCGGCGGGCGATCTCGTTCCGGCCGTGTCCTTCGGCGTGGAGCCGGCGAACGTCGGCGCGGGTCTCGTCGGTGACTGGGTTGGTGTGCTGGTTGCCGCCCACGGGTCACCTCCGGGCATGCGAAAGGCCCCGCGTGGGCGGGGCCTGAGTTTGTGTCCGGGCATGCCGGATCTGCCGCCCATGATGGGGCACGATCACGCGGGATGCAACTACAGGCGTAGTGAAGCCCCTGCCGGGTGGAGGCGACAGGGGCAGGGCGGCCTGAAGTGGGAGGGCCACACCCCCGAAGGACGGCCCGACCGGTGCCCCGGACGCAGGTACCACCCGCGCATGGCCCCAGGCTGTCCCTCGGATCAATCACGCTACGCCGGGCCCCGCTCTAGCGGAACCCCTCGTTCAGCGGTTCTTCGGCGTACCGGGCACAGGCTTCTGCGGCGGCGGGTAGTGGCCGCCCCTGCTCGGCTGGTACACGGTCTCGTGCCCGCGGAGGCGGGGGTCGCCGGGCTTCGGGTCGGGCTGCTTGAGTGTCATGATGGGCGGTCCTGTCTCGTGTTCGGGATGGGGACCGGGGTGGCCGGGATGCCTGGCAGCGAGCGGCCGCCCCGGGGCCTGGTGGGTTAGCGCTCCTCGCCGTCGGCGTAGCCCTCCCACGGCTCGCCGTCGTCGTGCTCGGACGCGGCGTCCGCGGCGTTCCGTGCGTCGTCCTCGGCGTCGAGGCGGGCCTCATCGGCCTGCTCCATCTCGCGGAGCTCCTCGCCGGTGAACAGGTCGTCAGTGGACATGTCGTCGTATTCGTCGCTCACGTTGCTGCCTTTCTTTGGGTGGGCCGACGGCGCCCGTCGGTCGTTCAGCGGGCGCGCACCTCGTGTCGGCGGTGCGCCTCGTTCGGGTCGATGATCCGGGCCCCGGCCTGGCCGATGGGCTCCACACGCAACCCCTCTCGGGCCCCTTCTGTGGGCTCGTTGTTGGCGTTGGCGTTGGCGCCTGAACTGCACAAACAACGCCCGGAAGGGGTGCCCGAATCGGGGGAGAGGGGCGGCGGGATGTCCTTGTGGTGCACACCCGGCCCGTTCCCCGCGGGCGTACGGACGCCCGCCCGCACGCGCACCCCGGCCGCCTTCAACAGCCCCCGCACGGCCCTCGTGTCCGGCAGCCCGGCCGCCTTCTGGATCTGCGTGAGGAGCACCGACTCGCCGTCGGCGGCGGTCTCGTGGAGCGTCGCGAGGATGTCGACGGGCTCCGGCTGCTCCACCTCGGCAGCCGGCTCCCGGCGGCGGGCCGTCCACGCGCGGGCCCGCTGCACGCCGACGGTGCCGGCGGCGCCGATGAGGACGTACGCCGACTCGGGGGCGGCCCGGACGAGGGCGAACAGGCCCCCGCCGACGAGGGCGGCGGCGACGCACCCGCCTGCGAGGCGGCTCCCCTGCTCCTCCCCCGCGGGCTGCTCCGCGGGCGCGTCGGCGCTCACGCCAGCGCTCCGTACAGGGCCTGCCCTGCCCAGTTCACGGCCGTGGCGAGCGGCACTGCGGCGAGTCCGGCGATGCCCGCGGACGTGCCGAGGCAGATACCGCACCAGGCGCCCATCTTGAGGTCCCGGCCGTAGCGGCTGAACTTCACCGCGGTGACCACGCCCACGGTCATCAGCAACACGAGCGCGCCGCCGGTCTGCGTGAGTGGCAGGTATGTGCCGCGTGCGGCGGCCTGTCCGGCGGCGGTGCCGACACCCCAGACGAGGGCCGCGTCCCCCAGCCAGTTGGAGATCCACAGGGTGGTGTTGGCGGCCCATCCGATGAGGCCGCCGATGCCGAGGATGGTCACGGCGCCGTATGCCCATGCGGCGAGGAACGGCAGCAGGCCGCTGAGGTGGGGCAGGGGGTTGCCGCGGAGGGACTTCGCGCCGGGCCACCAGACGATGACGAAGCGCACGAGGATGGCGAGACCGACGGTGACCCCTCCGAGGGTGACAACGATCATGGGTGGCTCCAGAGGGCTGCGACGTATGCGATAGCGGCGGTGAGGATGGCGACGGTGCGCACCGCGGGGAGGACGTAGGCGGCGCGCTGGAGGGGCGGGGCGAGGGCGACGAGCGCGGCCCCGGCGAGGAGCGCGAGCATCCCGAGCCCGATCACGACGAGCGCGGCCATCAGCCGGCCATCCGGGCGAGTCGGATGTACCGGTCCACGGTGTCCGGGCGGGCGTTGGCGTCGGCCCGTGTGCGGACGTAGGCGAGGACCCGATCCGGTTCAGTGAGGCCGCTATCCACGGCGGTCCGGACCGCGTCCTTGATGGTCATGGGCGGGCCGGGGGGCTGCTCGTCGGGCTGGTCCGGATGGTCCGTGTCCTGTCCGGACTGGTCCGGATCGGCGTCCGGACCGGGTCCGAGGGCGGCACGCTCGGCGGCGATCAGCGCCTCGCTGCGCATGAGATCCCGACGGACGGGGATCATTGCGCGCTGTCCGTCCAGTGCGGCGCGTCGCTTCGCTACCCACTGCTGTGTGCGCGCGTCGAGCGGGCGGGCGTGCACGGACATGGCGATCGTCCATGCTCCCTTGGCGAGCGCGGAGACGAGCGCGCCCACGGCGCCGATGACCCATGCGGCGGTGACGTAGCCGTGCGCGCCGACGGCGCCCATGGCGACCGTGAGTGCCCAGTGGCCGGCGGTTCGGGCCTTCGCGGCGCGGGGCGGGTCGTAGCGGTGGAGCCACTCGACAGCCATGCACATGATCCATGCGGTGTCGAAGGCGACGGCGGCGCCGTACGCGGCAGCGGCGACGGTGACGCGGGCGAGGAGTTCGCCGATGCTGGCCGTTGACCAGACCACGGAGACCGTGACGAGGACGACCGCGCCGATGGTGACGCCTGTGCGTACGAGCTGGTCCCAGTCCCGGGGTGGGTTGGGGAGATCGACCTCGTACGGCACGTCGATGTACTCGGTGATGCCGTCGACGGTGTGCGGTTCGCGCCGGTGGCGGGTGACGGTGCGGGTCTTCACGTGCTCCTCCGGGAGCGATGAGGGGGCCGGGCCCCGGGGGGAGTGGTCGGGGCCCGGCCGGCTGGTGGTGTCAGCGGCCCTGTGCGAGGCGGGCGCGGACGTCGGCGGCGTCCTCGTAATCGGCGGCGCAGTTCTGCGGCGTGGCCGGTTCGGCGAGGATCCGGTTCGGCTGCGGCTGCGTGACCTCGGTGCGCGCCTCGGGGGCGTCGTGCTCGGGCGCCATCACAGCCCCCTCGCCGCGTCGCGGAGGCGGAGCGCGAACTCGCCGGCCGTCTCGCCCGGGCGGATCTCGGGGAGCACGGCGTAGGCGCGGAGCATGCCCTCTTCGATGACGAGGTCCGGGAGCGCGGGGTTCGCGGTCGCGTCAGCGGTTCCCTTGGTGAGCGCGTCGGCGAGGTCCTCGGGCGTGAGGACGAGGAACGGCTGGTCGTCCTCCAGGGCGCGGGCGGTGGCGAGGAGGATGCGGGCGCCGATGGTGGGCTCGGTGAGGATGCGCGCGAGTAATGCGTCCATGTCGGGTCGGTCGGTACGCTCAGGCACGGGCCTGCTCCTTTGATCGCTTCAGGGTGGGCCTGGCCCCGGCCATGTGGAGGTGCGAACTCCGGCCGGGGCCTTCGTTGTTGCCAGGATCAAAGTAGCGACCCTGTTGCCGTATGGCAACAAGGTCAGACAGGATGGTGCCCATGGCCGACGCCGAAGGAGGGCCGGACATGGTGTCATTCCGCGAGCTCGCGCGGAGACTCGTCGCTGAGGGGATCGTGGAGACGATCTCGCACCAGCGGCTGTCGAAGATCTCTCGGGAAGATCCGGAGTTCCCCCCGGTCGTCAAGGTGGGCCGGTCGAATGCCGTGGACTACCGGCTCGCTGCGCCGTACTTCCGCGGGCGGGTGACGCGCCCGGGGTGGCGTACAGACCTGAAGGGCAGGCCGCCGGCCGCCGACGAGTAGCCGCGCACGACAGAGCCCCCGGGACCGCATCGGCCCGGGGGCTCCGTGCGTTGCTACTCCTGGGGGTCTCGCGTGGGTAGGTCGATCTGTTCGCCGTTTGGTCCGCAGTGCCGCCACCAACCGGGGCGACCGGGGATCGCCACTGGCGGCCATCCCGGGGTGGCCGTCACCTCATACGACGAGGGCTCATCGATCACGCCGCGGTCACCGCCGTCCGGGACGCGATGATCCCGCGCTCCGTCCACAGCGCCCCGCACGCCTTGCACCGGGCGACGGGCTGCGCGCCGGCCCCGCCGTAGACCTCGATCGTCCCGCCGCACTGGCACGGGTGGACGCTGCTCAACTCGCGGCGCTGGTCGGCGAGGTCGAGCGCCGTCTCCATACGGCGCAGCGACCCGGCCGCCACGCTCGCGATGGTGCGGAGCTGCTCCTCGGCGAGCCGGCGGAACGGGCCCGGGGCGCCGACTACGCGGGCGTACAGCCACAGGGCGGTGTACGGGGCGTCGGGCCGGGAGCCGTGGCGCCACCGTCGCGGGTCGGCGGCGTCGTCCTGTGCGGCTTGTACGCGTCGGGCGTGGTCGGACCATGCGAGACGCTCGGCGCGGGTGTGGGCGACGGCTGCGCGACGCGGCGGCGGGGGCTGGATCGGGTTGCGCTGGACGTGGCCGGCGATGTGGTCGGCGCAGTCGGCGAGGGTGGCGCGGACGGTGTGCATGGTGTCGTAGATCGCGAGGTCCATGGGGATGGGGCGTTGCCCGATCTGTGCGGGGTCACGCTCGAGCGCGCGGAGGACTCGAGCTTCCTCGAGGTCGTACTCCTCGAGCGTGGCGAGGTAACCGCGGAGGCCCTTGCCGAAGCCGCCCACGACGGCGGGTGCGCCGAGGGCGTCGCGGAGGTCGGTCCACAGGGTGGCGATGGTGCGGAGGTGTGTGGCGGTGGTGGTCATCGTGTGCTCCGTGTGGCTGGGGCGGTACGGTGATCGCACCTGGGGGCGCGCCTGGCCTGGGGAGATCGTGGGCGCGCCCCTCGCTTATGTTCAGGCGGGCGGGTGCGCGTAGCGGTCGTGTTCCATCACGGCATGAACTGCTTGGTCCGGCGCGGACACCCACATCTGACCAACCCGAGAGCCCCGAAACTCACGCTGGGTGCAGCGCTCGCACTCGACTCGGAACGGGCGCCCTGCGGGGGCGGTGACGCCGCGTGCTTCTCGGCAGCAGGGCGCTTGGCAGGCTGCCGGGTCGTCCTGCTGTTGCGGATGCACTGTGAACCATGGAACGAGGTTGTTGCCGATCTTCCGTTTCACGGTGCGGGCCATGGTCACGTCTCCGTGGGCTCATCGAGGGCGGCGAGGATGCGCATGGCGTCCTTGTGGCGTAGGTCGTGGGCGGCGGCTACTACGCGTTCGAGGGCGGCCTCTGCCTGCTCGGCGCGGTGGAGCTGCTCGGCGTACCCGTTGGTGAGCTGCGTGAGGCGGTTGCTGTAGATGCCCGCGTCGCGCTCGGCTCGTTCGGCGCGCTCCACGGCGCGGGCGGGGAGCACTCGTCGGGCGCGGCGTGCGGACTGCCACGCCTGCCTGTAGCGCTGCGCCTTGCCCTGCCAGTGGCGCGCGCGGGCCTGTGCCCGGCGGTGCAGCCGTGCGGTGCGCTCCAGCTCGGCGTACAGGGCGTCGAGTGCGTCGCTGGTGACCGTGTCGACGGTGTGCCGGGTCTCAGGCACGGCGCTGCTCCTGCGGGTCGAGGGCGGGGAAGGCGTAGCGGAGGGCGTCCGCGGCGTCGTGGCGCCGGTACGCCCTGTCGAGTTCGTCGCGGAGCCGGTCACGGTCGGCGCGCAGGTATGCGATGAGGGCGGCCTGGCGGCGCTGCCGGCGGTCGTCGCGGAGGAGGATTACGGCGAGGATGGCGACGGCGAGGAGGAGTAGGCCGGGGTAGATGAGGCCGACGGCGCGGAGGGTGAGGTCGTTCATCGGTTTCTCCAGGGTTGGTCGGCCCAGTGGGCGAGGGGGAGGCCGGTGGTGATGGTGACGAGGGCGACGTATGCGAGGGCGAGGAGGAACGTCACGGGCTGCTCCGTGGGTGTGGGATGGTCGGTGGTGCGGCCCGCCCGACTGAGCCTCGGGCGGGCCGTCCGTACGTCACGGGGCGAAGTTGGGCGGGTGCGCGGCCCACGCCTGACGGCAGCCGCTGCGATGACAGCGAAGGTGTTCAGGCACTTGCTCGGGGATCCACGTCAGGCTGTCGTCGAGGACGGACCGGCCGCAGCGGGAAGCGGTGCCCTCACGGATCGGGTCGCCCGCCATGTGGACGACCTTGCGTGAACGGACGTTCGGCCGGCTGTACCAGGACGCGTCGCGCCCTGCGGCCCATGGCTGGAGTGTCGGGGCGGTCTCGGGCATCGGGGTCTCCTTGTGCGCGGGGCGGGCGGGATCCGGATGAGCGGCGGTCATGCGGCGTCTGCGTCTGTGTCGGTGGCTGGCGGGTCGGGGAGTGCGCGGAGGGGGCGTGGGTCGTGGTCGGAGTGCCAGCTGTTGAGGGCTTCGAGGAGGGTGCGGCGGTGTTCGAGTTGTTCCAGGGCTGTCCAGCGGCGTCCTGTGGGCTGCTCTGGGCGCCGTGCGGGTTGTGCGTCTCCGAAGGTGCCGGTGGGGATCTGTTCGGCCATGAGGCGCTCGTATGGGGTCATGACGCGGTCCTCTCGGGCTCCGGGGTGCAGTGGGCGTGGGTGGTGCGGCCGGGTCGGGGGACCATGCGTTCGTGGCAGCGGGCGCAGCGGGTGAAGTCACGCGGCGGGTCGGCGCTGTCGTGGTGGTCTTGTTCTTGGGCGGAGTCGATCTCTTGGACTGCCGCGGCCCCCACTACCTGAGGTTTGAAGACCACCCCGGCTCCGTCATGGGAAGACTCATGGGTAGTACCTGGGTTGTTCGGGCCGCGGTGGCCCGAACCATTGGGGCCGCGGTGGCCCGAACCCATACGGGCCGCGGTGGCCCGAACTTCCTCCCCGTCTTCCACTGGAAGTTTGGGCCGCGGTGGCCTGATCTGGTTCGGGCCGCGGTGGCCCGAACTCTCTTCGGCCGGCTGCCATGGCGCGGCCCCTCTCCCTGGCTGCCGACGGGTGTCACTGAGGACCTTCTCCGCGGCTCCCCAGTCCGGCATGGGCGTGACCATGAGCGTGTAGAGCGTCGGCTTGCCGCGGCGTCGCTCGCCCTTCACCGCGACGACCCCGGCCGCGATTGCAGCGTCTAGGTACCGACGCGCGTCCTTCTCCCGGACTGCGGCGGCCTTGGCGATGTCCTGGATACGGATGGGCTTGTCGGGGAAGCGGAGTTCTCCGTTGGCGTTGGCCATGGCGCGCAGGGCGTAGAGCAGGGTGAGGAACCCGCGGCGCAGGGCCGTGGGCATCTCGCGTGACCAGCGCCAGGCGAGGGCGTTGCCGTACGCGTGCGGCACGCTTCCGCTGGCGCGGGTGGCCTGCTCGTCAGTGCTCAAGGGTGTGTCTCCGTCGCGTCCGTGCTGGTGCGGGGTCGTCGTCCGGGGCGGGGCTCAAGGCCGGCCGCCCCGGACGGTGCTGCGGGGAGGGGTCAGCGCACGAACTCGGCGCGGCGCCGTTCTTCCTTCGCGCGCTCGCGCGCCTCGTACTCCGCCTCCGTCGGGTAGGCGGCGAACGCGTCGTCGAGGACGCCTCCGCCGTCGCGGGGGCCGGGGCCGACCTCGTCGAGGGTTCCGTCGACCTTCCGTGCCCTCCACATGGCGCGTTTGGCCTCCAGCAGCGCGGCGGCCTCGTCGTCGGTGCGGGCGACTTCGCAGCCGGTGACGCGGACTTTGACCTGGGGGTCCTTGTCCTCGCCTTCGGCGTGGCCGGTGTAGGTCTTGGAGGTGAGCTCGACGATCGCGACGACGGTGGTGCCGGGCTTCTCGAACAGGCCGCGGCGCTGGTCGCGTGTGAGGGAGGCTTCGACGGCGGCGGCCGCGGAGTCGAGCTTGACCTCTGGGGCCTGGTGGGGTGCAAGTCTGGGCATTACGTGGGCTCCTTCGTGGGTGTGATGAGGTGGGCGAACAGGGCTCGGTCGAGGCGGTCGGCGAGCCGAGCGCGTCGGCGGGCGGCGGTCTCGGTGGTGGGTGGGGTGCCGCGGAGGGCTTCGATGAGGTCGGCGGCGGCGGTGAGGTCGCGGAGTTCGATCGAGACGGCTGGTGGGTTAGTCATGGAGTCGTCCGCTCTGCTGGTAGGCGTCGGCTGCTTCGGCCGCCTGGACGGCAAGGGCCTTTTCGGCGCAGACCTTGTGCGCGGGGCTGCGTTTGGAGTCGCGGAGGTGGGTGGGGAATCCGCAGTACCGGCACGGCTTCTCGTGCTGGGACCAGTGGGAGGAGTCGCGCCAGTCGAGGAGCCCGGTAGGCGGCGGCGGGGGTGGGGCTCGGCGTCGGCCGCGGCGGGCGGTCATACGGCGGTTGCCTGTCTGGCTGCCTTGCGCATGCCGGTGTCGGCGAGGTGGTCGAAGGCCACACAGCCGGGCATGCCGCACGTGGTGCGGACCATGCCGTCCGGTTTCCGCCCGTGGGCGAGGATGAACGCGAGCCGTGCCGGGGTGTACACGTGCCCGGCGATGGTCAGCACGCTGGTGACGACGGTCCAGCGGACGTGTCCGTCGTCGAGTTCCTCGGTGCGCATGGCGTACGCCTCGCCGAGGGGGTCGTCCTCACGGTGGAGGCGCTCGACGAACGCCGTGGCGGCGTCAGGAAGGCTCTGGCCGGTGCGGTCCATACGTTCGGAGATCCGGCGCCGCTGGCCGTGGGTGGCGCCGCCGAAGATGCCCCACCGGGCGCTGGCGCGCTCGGCGTTCATGGCATCGATGAGGCAGCGGGCGGCGACGGGGCACCGGCGGCAGATGGCCTTGGCGGTTTCGACCGTGCGCCGGTTGACGGTGTCGACGAAGAACACTTCCGGGTCGGTGCCGGCCTCGCGGCAGGCCGCGTTCTGGCGCCAGGCGCCGGGGCGTTCGAGGGTGTCGGGGGCGCGGCCGGTCATCGGGCCACCGCCACGGGCATCGTCGGCCACGCGCACCCGGCGAGGGCCTTCGCGCTCCGCTCCGGCACCGCGGCGAGCGGATACCCGAGCCACGCCATCCCGGCGGCCATCGCCACGTACGCGTCAGCCTCGTCGTAGCGGGCGGCGCCCTCGGTGTGGACGCCGTACCGGTCGGCGACCGCGGACCGCACTTCGCCCTTCGTGGCGTTGCCGCGGCCGGACGCGTACAGCTTCAGCGTGGACGGCGGGATCACGGCGTACGGGATGGACTGCCGGTAGCAGAACTGGCGGACCAGGACGCGGAGCCCGGCGAGGTCCTCGTGGCCGGCGAGCGCGGCGTGACCGTACGACGGGCCTTCCATCACGACCAGATCGGCCGCCTTCACGAAGGAGGCGATTTGGCCGGTCAGGTGGCGGAGCCGCTCGTCTCCGCGCAGCTTGGTGCGGATCCGGTCGGTCCAGCCCTCGCCCGCGACTCCGGTGGACGTGAGCGACAGGTCCAGGCCGATGACGAGGGGGCGGGTGGTGCCCCCCGCGGCCGGGCGGGCGGTCAGCCCGGGCGCGGGGGTGTCGAGGGCGAGCTGCGTCATGACGCGTCCTCTCGCTGGTGCGGTACGAGGGGCCACTCCTCGCGGACGCCGTCGGCCCACGCTTCCTTGCCGGGCGTCCGGCGGAAGTACGCGGCGAGCGACCGGCCCTGAGCGGCGGCCCACTCGATCTGCTGCGCGTGCAGCTGGGCGAGCGGCGTCTCCCGGATCCGGGCCGTGGTGTCGGCGATCCGCCACACCACCCGGCACGCGGCGATCGCGTCGGCGTCCGAGGAGTGCGCACCGTCCAAGCGCACTTCGTAGTGCCGGCACAGGTCGGCGAGCGTCCGGCCGCCCTTGCGGCGGCTGATCTGCTTGTCGATGACGCGCGGGTCCAGCACGATCAGGCCCTCGTTCACCATGTCGGTGAGCGGCAGGACGCCGTGCCGGCGGGCCTCGCGGTCCAACAGGGTCAGGTCGTAGGAGGCGTTCATGATGACGACCGGGATGCCGGCTTCCACGGTGTCCACGAGCATCGCGGTCACCTGCTCGATGACCTCCGGCGCGGGCCGGCCCTCGGCGCGGGCCTGCTCGGTGGTGATGCCGTGCACGGCCGCGGCCTGCTCGGGGATGTCGATGCCCGGGTCCGCGAGCCACGTCGCGGACTGGGTGGGCTGGCCGCCGCCGCACTGGACCACGCAGGCGGTGACGATGCGGTCCTCTTCGACGTCGACTCCGGTGGTCTCCAGGTCGAACCCGGCGAGGCGTCCGGTGTGCCAGCTCACGAGCGGGCCCCCGATCCGGGCTGTGCGGCCTCCGGCCACTCCGCGGTGCCGCTCTCGCCCGCCTTGCTGGGCGGCTGCTGCTGGGGCCGCTCGCCGGCCTGCTGCCGGATCTCCCCGACGGTCACCCGCTGCTGCGGGAACTCCTCCTCGATCGTTACCTCACCGCGGCGGATGGACTCCGAGATGATCTGGAGCTGTCCGAGGTCGAGGTTCGTCCACTTCCCGGACGCGCGTCCCGATCGGTTCTCCTCCAGCTGCTCGACAGTGACGCCGAGTCCCTCGAAGTGGGCGATGCAGTCGGCGACGCGCTGGGCGAGCGGCTTGTCTCCCTGCCCCTTCTCCAGCGTGTTCGTGGCGATCGTCTTTGCCTGCTCACGGAACCAGTCCGGGAGGACGGAGAAGATCATCTCCCTGAGCCTGCGGGCGCCGTTGTTGCTGTTGTTCTCGTAGACGTCCCGCGGGTCCTCAAGCCGGCTGCTGCCGTAGTCCTTGGACCACCGCGAGTGCGGAACGATGAAGGTGGTGGAAGCGCGCTCGTTGGTTTCGAGGTCCCAGGCCCACGCCTGCATCTCGGACTCGCCGTTGGCGTCGTCGCGGCGCAGCTCGTGCACGCCGTAGTGGATGTTCGTCCAGCAGCGGGCCAGTTCCTTGGCGAACTGAATCGTCTCGCCGGACACGGTGCTTCCAGCGCGGGGGAACCGGAAGAAGGACCGGACGGCGAGGGTGTGCTGGGAGAAGCCGGTGCGCATCTTCTGGATGGCCAGCGCCTCGTTCCGGGGGAACTGGCGGGCCACGATGACGGCGGCCTGCACTTCCGCGACGGCACGGGACTGCTCAACCGCCGTGCCCTGCCCGATGAACGACGGGGCCGGCGCGGGGACGGGGGCGTACTGCTGCTCGGCGGGGTAGTTCACAGGTACTCCTGGGTGTCGCGGATCTCGGCCCACGCGGGCAGGGAGAGGTAGGCGATTTCGTCGCTGTAGCCGGGCCAGTAGCCGGAGGCGGTGCACTCGGCGAAGAGCTCCAGCGCGCGACGGTTGCGGGCGGCGCCGATACGTCGGGCGGTGGCGTCCATCTCCACGACGGTCACGACGTACGGCGCGGTCTTCTCCTGGCAGACGAAGACGAACGCGGCGTGCTCGTCAGCGAGTCCGAGAGCCTTCGCGCCGGACCGGTACCAGTCGTCTTGCTGGTGGTAGCCGAAGTCATCCACGGCCTTCGCGAGCTGCTCGGGGTTCGCGGAGCGGCACGTCTTGTAGTCGGGGATGATCAGGCGACCCGCCCGGGGCTCGGGTAGCCAGTCCAGGCGGGCCCGTCGCATGACGCCCGTGCGGTCGTCGCGCCAGAAGAGCGACTGTTCCGGGGTGCCACGCTCGGGGTCGAACAGCAGCGAGGCCACCGGGTGCCGGCGCAACGCGTCGGCCATGGCGTGGACCTGCTCGTACTCGCTGGGCTTGAGCGGGATGTTTCCGGCGGCGCGGACGGCGGCGACGTCGGCCTTTACGGCGTTCGTCCGCCACTCCTCCGCGTCGATCTGCACGAGGTCGGGCCCGTTGCCGAGCACGAGCTTGTGCGCGGCGTTGCCAAGGTCGAACACCTTTTTCGGCGGCTGCGGGTGGTCCTGCTCGTACCGGAACAGCGCCGGGCAGGAAGGGAGCAGCAGCTTGCGGGCGCCGCTGGAGGAGAGGGAGCCGCGGTCGGCGTGGTACTCCTCGTTGGTCATCTGGTAGATGCCGGGCTCCGTGATGGAGCCGGCGGCCGGGGCAGTGGCCCCGGCCTGCACGGTCGTCGTCATCGGGCCTCACCGCCCACGTATCGGGCGCGGACGAGGGTGCCCTCGTCTACGTTCCGGATCTCCGACTCGAAGGCCCCCGCCGGCTTGTAGCCCGCGACCTCCCGGCCGCCGGTGCGGATGCAGCGGGCGATGCCCACGGCCGTGTACCGGGTGCGGTAGGTGTGGACGTCGCTCCACTGGCCGGGGTTGGCCCGGAGGTTGGCGGCGATCTGCTGGTGGTTGGCCATCGGCCGTCGTGCGCGTCGGGCCATCACGCTGCCGCCTTTCCGGTGTTCGGGGTGTACGCGCGGCGGCCGGTCGTCTGGTCGTGCCAGACGGTCAGCTCGCCTCGCGAGGCAAGGGCCTTCAGGTCCTTGCGGGCGGTGTTGCGGCCGGACGTCGGCCACGGCGAGTGACGCAGCACGGATTCGGCGCGGAGGGTCGTCCAGAGACCAGCTCGGGTGCGGATCTCGGCGAGGAGCCAGCCTCGGCGGGTGATCAGCTCGGGCATCAGACGGTCCCCCCGAGCTGCCCGAGGGCGTCGCAGCCGCCGCATTCGACGTTGAACGACGTGCCGTGCATGCACCGGTCGCGCTCGTGACGCGGAGTGGACTCGCCCTCGCGGGTGTCCTTCTCCTGCCGGTCCCCGTTCAACAGCGCCGCCAGATAGGCCGCCATGGGGTACGAGTCGCACTCGATGGCCGGGAGCGGGCAGCAGGAGTAGACGCTGTCGTCGTCCGGGTCGTGGTCCTCGTCGGGGCACACCGGGGCGATGCCGGTGGGCTCCTCGCTGCCGTCGGTGCTGAAGCAGGTGCGCCACTCGGGCTGCGGCTCGCCGTTCAGCGTGCGGAGCAGCTCGCGGGCGACCGTGCGGGTGGTGGTCAGGTCGCTCATGACGCCCTCCGGTCCCGCTGCCCGGGCAGCGGGTGCTCCGCCAGGTGCTCCCGCGTCGCCCGCATCGTCGGGTGCGTGATCGGCGCCGGACGGAACCGCGCGTAGCTGCCGAACCCGTCCTCCGCGGCGGCCTGCTCAGCCGCGTCCGGGCCCTCGTACTCGTCGTCGAAGTGGTCACTCATCGGCGTCTCCGTCGTCGTGGCGGTCGTCAACGTTCCGGCACAGCCAGCCGCACCACGTCGTCCCCGCCGGGATCGGACGCTCACAGCCGAGACAGGTGGTCATGGGCCGCAGCACGGCCGGCGCCTCCGCCGCCGCGGCGACGTGATGGGCGGTGTCGTCGATGCCGAGCACGGCGAAGGCCACGAGCGTGGCGAGCGCCAGATAGGAGAGGAGGTCGAGAATCACGACCGCGCCTCCGTCTCCGGGAGGTCGTGCGGCACCGGGTGCGGGCCACGAGCCAACGGCGACTCGTGCGGGTCCTCCCACCCACGCCGCTGACCAGCGAGCAGCGCCCGCATCTTCCGCACCGACTCCTCACGACGCAGGTCCAGCGCGTTCGCGGCCTCCGTCGGCACCAGCCGAATCGGGTCCTCGTCGGCCGTCCGCGTCGCCCCGTCACCGGCAGCGGCCTCCAGCTCGGCAACGCGGGCTCGGAGACGGTCGATCTCGGCGCGGTCGTCGTCGCGGTGCGTCCGGAGGACCGCCTCCAGCTCCGCGGTGCGCTGCTCGGCTCGGATCAACCGACGGCCGTGCACGCGGGCGGACTCCAACTGCTTTCGCAGCTCGTCGCGCTCCATTTGCATGGCGAGGGTCGCCACGACGGACTCCTGAAGCGCTTCCTGCAACTCGCGGGCCCGGGCGGCGTACCGGTCGGCGGCGCTCCCCACGGACCGAGCCCGGGTGCGGGCCATGCCCCATGCGATGTGCAGGCGGCTAGCGCGGGACTGGAGCTCGCGCGTCTCCTCCGCGGTCTCCGGGGACTGGAGCAGCTGCGCGGAACCGAGCGCGAACACGATCGTGGACACCAGGTCATACGAGGCGTCACGCGACAGGAGCGCCGCGTTCGCGGTCTTCAACGCCAGACGCTCAGCAGGGGTCGGGGAGTTCGTCACGACGCACCGTCCTCGGCGTCCAGCGACGCCAGCAGGCCGCGGACCTCCATGCCGAACGCCACAGCCGCCTGGATCATCAGCGACGGGTCGTGGATGCTCGCGCCCTCGTACTTCGCCAGGGCCTTCCGCGCCGTTTCACGGGCGGACTCAAGCGGCGCCGCGTACGCGGAGGCGCGGTGGATGTAGTCGCTCAGCGGGTCGCGGACCGGTTCCGGGGCCGGGGCGGTCACGGCGACCGTGCGCCGGTCCCTGGTGGGGATGTTCGTCGGTACAGTGATGCTCACGGGAGCCTCATTTCTCGATTGGTGAGGTGATCCGTCAGGGGCCCTCGGACCTGGCCGTCCGGGCGGCCCCGATTGCGTTTGGAGTCAGGCGGCTGGCCGCGCCTGATGCCCGGACGTGGGCTGGGCGCGGGCCGAGTCGAATACCGCTCGAAGCTGTGCGCGCTGCTCGGGCCGGAGCGGTGGGGCAGCGTCAACCAGGCGGCGCAGCGCAGCGAGTGCCTGGGGCCCTAGGCGGCGTTCTGCCGCCGACCGGCTGAACGGCTCTGCGGCGTTCACAGGGCGACTACCGGTGTGGGGCGGTCGAGGTGCGCGGCAGCGCGTTCTGCCGGCAGCCACAAGATGAGGACATCGACACCGATTGCTGCCGAGATCCGGTGTGCTGTGTTGGCGGAAACCGCCTCCTGCTCACGGGTGAGCAAGTTGCCGACGGTGCCGTGTGGGATTCCGGCCAAAGCCGCGAGCTCTCGCACGCTGACGGGTGCACCGGTGCCAGTGCGGCGCATCAGGGTTCGGAGAAGGTCGGCGCTGACCAGGCGGTATAGCGGGACAGGGTGATTCATGTCCACCTCGTGCAACGATCCATTGCATCACTTGGATGCAATGAGCATTGCATAGCTTGGACGTATCGTCCAGATGCTTGGATGGAGTGTGGGAATTTGGCCAAAGCTGCCGCGCGCCCTAGCGGCCGCCATTGCGCTACATGGACACTCTGTCCAGCGCGCGGGATGGCAGACTCGCGTTACCAGGGTGGATCAACCTCGTGTCACCCTGGCCACATGGACACCCCACGGCCCATGACACACACGGAGTGAGGATGGCCCTCATGGCGACTGAGCAGGGCGCCTCCACGCCCGGCGCACGACACCAGCTCGGAGACCTCGTACTAAAGCGAAAAGGGGAACTCCGCCTCAGCTACGAGAAGCTGGCGGATCGCTGCGTCGACCCCACAAGCGGGGAGAAGGCCGTCAAGTCGAGCTGGCTGCACCGCATCGCCACCCGCCTCCCCGTCCAGGCCCCGGATGTAGGCCAGCTCCGCGGTATGGCCGCTGGCCTGGAGGTTCCATTGCATACCGTCCAGGACGCTGCCGCTGCGCAGTTCTTCGGCATGGATTCGGTGTACAGCCGTGATCGAAAAGTTCGGGCGACGGTTCCCGGCTTCGAGGACCTGTCGCCCGAAGACCAGCGCAAGGTGATGGAGCTGGTGGAGCGGTTCCAGCGGGGCTGAACTTCGACCGAAAGCTGACGGCTCGTAACTTTCGGTTTTGGCCTGTTGAAAGTGCGAAGACCCCGTGCATGATGGTTCTCCGCCTGGGGGGCGGAAGCAACGGCTCCGGCCGCATGTCGGTTCGAACTGGCATGCGGATTGTGACGCGTCGGGGCGGGGAGGAGCACCATGTACAAGGTCATCGACGTTCTCTTCAGGTTCGCCGAGCCAGGCGAACTGCCCACCGGCCGCATCGCCGACATCCGGCCAGGCCCTGACGGCGGCATCCACGTCATCATCGAACCAGGACACGCCAGCCAGCAGATCCTCGACGACTTCACCGCCCAGCAGGCATCCAGGATGGCGACGGGGCAGTGGTACCGACTGCCCGACACGCCCGAGAATCGCGTCCACCCCCGCCGCATCCTCCAAGCTGGCTGGCAACTCGCGCCCGCCGACACCTTTCCTGCCGGCAGCCTGCTCCTATCGATCGAACGGCCGTCGGGGCATGTCTGGCTCATCTGCGAGGGGCACGCCAGTCCGCGTCTTGAGGCCGAGATGACGTGGATCCTCACCAAGATGGTCCGCAATGAAATCTGGATCACGCGGGGGACTGGTGACGCTGACCTCGACGAGCCCTCCTGACCCCCTGGCAACCCTCTGAGCTGCTGTTGCGTTAGACCTGTCTTTCACTAAGCTTCGATCTCGCCGTCGCCTGCGCCGTCCTCGGCGCCGCCGAGCGCGTCGATCCCAGGGCCATCGCGGATCTCGTACTCCTCGGCGAGCTGGGTCTCGACGGGAGGGTGAGGCCCGTGCGGGGCGTCCTGCCCGCGGTGCTCGCCGCGGCGGAGGCAGGGTACCGGCAGGTCGTCGTACCCGAGCGGACCGCGGGAGAGGCCTCGCTCG
Organism: Streptomyces sp. HNM0645; assembly: GCF_030056615.1. Taxonomy (NCBI): domain Bacteria; kingdom Bacillati; phylum Actinomycetota; class Actinomycetes; order Kitasatosporales; family Streptomycetaceae; genus Streptomyces; species Streptomyces sp. HNM0645. The sequence goes on from NZ_JASHLT010000015.1 coordinate 246,905, forward strand.
TCCCGGGCGTCTCGGTCCTCGGGGTGCGCAGTCTGCGTCAGCTCATCGCGGTGCTGAACGACGAGCCGGTGCCGGAAGAGGAGCCCGACGGTGACGGCCGGCCCGACGCCATGCTCGCCGGACTCACGGTCCCCGGTGCCGGGGCGGGCACGGGGCTCGCCGCCGGTCCGGGGCAGGGCGAGGGCTCCCTTCCGGACCTGGCGGACGTGGCCGGGCAGCACGGTGCGCGAACCGCCGTCGAGGTCGCCGCGGCCGGGGGGCACCACCTGCTGCTCCAAGGCCCTCCGGGCGCGGGGAAGACGATGCTGGCGGAGCGTCTCGCGTCCGTCCTCCCGCCGCTCACCCGCAGGGAGTCCCTCGAGGTCACCGCCGTCCATTCGGTCGCGGGCATCCTCCCGCCAGGCGAGCCGCTGGTGCGCACGCCGCCCTACTGCGCTCCGCACCACTCGGCGACGATGCAGTCCCTCGTGGGTGGTGGTCAGGGCATGCCGAGACCCGGCGCCGTGTCCCTGGCGCACCGGGGCGTCCTGTTCCTGGACGAGGCCCCGGAGTTCTCCGGCAAGGCGCTCGACGCCCTTCGCCAGCCCCTTGAATCGGGTCATGTGATCGTCGCGCGGAGCGCGGGGGTGGTCCGGTTGCCCGCCCGGTTCCTCATGGTCCTGGCGGCCAACCCCTGCCCGTGCGGCCGCCACACCCTGCACGGTGCAGGATGCGACTGCCCCGCCTCGCTGATCCGGCGGTACCAGGCGCGGCTCTCGGGACCCCTGCTCGACCGGGTCGATCTGCGGGTCGAGGTGGAGCCGGTCAACCGGGCCGACCTGCTGGGCGGGGGCGGCCGGGGTGAGCCGTCCGCGGCCGTCGCGGCCCGGGTCGGGGAGGCACGGGACAGAGCGTCCGCCCGGCTGGACGGCACCCCGTGGCGCGCGAACAGCGAGGTTCCCGGGCATGAGCTGCGTACCCGCTGGCACACCGCTCCCGGCGCGCTCGCCGCGGCCGAGCGGGACATGGAGCGGGGACTGCTCACCGCACGGGGCATGGACCGTGTGCTCCGGGTCGCGTGGACGATCGCCGATCTCGCGGGCCGTGACCGGCCCGGCTCCAGCGATGTGGACCTGGCGCTCCAACTGCGCACGGGCATCGCGCGGGGTGTCCCGGCGGGGATCGGAGCCGAGCGATGAGCCCCGTGCGTGGGCACGGGCCGGACCGGTGCCCGGGCGCGGTGAGGGGAGCCAGGTCGTGACCGCCGGTGTCGGCGAGGAGGAGCGCAGGGCGCGTGCCGCGTTGACGAGGGTCGTCGAACCGGGTGATGAACACGCGGGGAGATGGCTGCGCCGGCACGGCCCGGTGGAGCTCCTGGCCCGCCTCACGGCGCCCACCCTGGGCGAGGGCGCCCTCCCCGGTGCGGGGAAGAGGCGGATCGGGGGCTACCGGATGCGGGCCGCGGCGGTACGTCCGGAGCGCGACCTCGATCGGGTGGCCGAACTGGGCGGGCGCTTCCTGTGTCCGGGGGATCCGGAGTGGCCGGGGCAGCTGGACGACCTCGGAGACGCAAGGCCGGTCGGGCTCTGGGTGCGGGGCCGCCCCGATCTGCGGATGTGGGCCCTGCGCTCGGTGGCCGTGGTGGGTGCGAGAGCGTGCACCCCGTACGGGGCCCACGTCTCGGGGAGTGTCGCCTCGGGTCTCGCCGAGCGCGGCTGGGTCGTCGTCTCCGGCGCCGCGTACGGGGTCGACGCCGCAGCCCACCGAGGCGCACTGTCCGCGGAGGGCGCGACGGTCGCGGTACTGGCCTGCGGGGTGGACGCCGTCTATCCCAGCGGCCATGCGGAGTTGCTCCGCCGCGTGGTCGAACAGGGCCTGGTGGTGGCGGAGTTGCCGCCAGGAGCCCATCCCACCCGCAGCAGGTTCGTGCTGCGGAACCGGGTCATCGCGGCCCTGTCCCGGGGCACGGTCGTCGTGGAGGCCGAGTACCGGAGCGGTTCACTCGCCACGGCACGTGCCGCGGAGCGCCTCGGCCGGTTCACCATGGGCGTTCCCGGCCCGGTGACGAGCGGGCTCTCCGCGGGGGTGCACGAACTGCTGCGCACCGGGGCGGTGCTGGTCACCGACGCCGACGAAGTGGTCGAACTGGTCGGCGACATCGGCGATCTCGCCCCTGCGCGGCGCGGCCCGGTCCTCCCGCGGGATCTGCTCGGCCCGGGCTGTGCACGGGTCCTGGAGGCCCTCCCGGCCAACAGCGCCCTCCACGGCCGGAACGTCGCCGAGCGGGCCGGCACCACGCCCGACGACGCCCTCGCGAGGCTGTACGAGCTGCACTCCCTGGGCTTCGTCGAACGCCGCGGGGACCGCTGGCAGTTGGCCGCAGCCGCGACAACGGGCTCGAACGCACGGCGAGGCGGTGCTTGATCCGGGGCATTCGGGTGAAAGGGTGAGCCCGATGGCCCCGGCGGCACTTCAGCGGGACCACGAGGCCCGGCGCCCGTTGCTCCGGCCCTCGTTCGAAGATGTGGCCGACGGTACACACCCACCGAAGCGCGATCCGCCGCCGTTCGCGCACCGCGATCCCCCAGTCACGCTACGCTCACCAGGTTCACCGCCCAGCCACCGGCCAAGACAACCCGTCCCGACACGCCCCACAGCAGAACGGCTCAAAGGCAACGCATGCCCCAGCACACCTCCGGGTCTGACCACGCGGCAGTTCCCCCCGCTGCCCGTGGTTCCGTGCGGCCGCCCGCGCCCTCGTCGCTCGAAGAGCTGTGGCGGTCGTACAAGGCCACCGGCGACGACCGGTTGCGGGAGCAGCTGATCCTGCACTACTCGCCGTTGGTGAAGTACGTCGCGGGCCGGGTGAGCGTCGGACTGCCGTCCAACGTCGAGCAGGCGGACTTCGTCTCCTCCGGCGTCTTCGGACTCATCGACGCGATCGAGAAGTTCGACATCGAGCGCTCGATCAAGTTCGAGACGTATGCGATCACTCGCATTCGGGGCGCCATGATCGACGAGCTGAGGGCGCTGGACTGGATCCCGCGCTCGGTGCGGCAGAAGGCCCGCAACGTCGAGCGGGCGTACGCCACGCTGGAGGCGCAACTGCGGCGCACCCCCTCCGAGAGCGAGGTGGCCGCGGAGATGGGCATCTCGCTCGAGGACCTTCACTCCGTCTTCAGCCAGTTGTCGCTGGCGAACGTCGTCGCCCTGGAGGAACTTCTCCACGTCGGGGGTGAGGGCGGCGACCGGCTCAGCCTCATGGACACCCTGGAGGACACCGCCGCCGACGACCCGGTCGAGGTGGCCGAGGACCGCGAGCTGCGGCGCCTCCTCGCCCGCGCGATCAACACGCTTCCCGACCGGGAGAAGACCGTCGTCACTCTCTACTACTACGAGGGCCTGACCCTGGCCGAGATCGGCAATGTCCTGGGCGTCACCGAGAGCCGGGTCAGCCAGATCCACACCAAGTCCGTGCTGCAGCTCAGGGCGAAGCTGGCCGACGTCGCCCGATGAGCCCGACGGGCCTGGGCGGCCCGGGGAAGCGGGCAGGGCCGCGGTGCCGAACCGTCACTGTCCGCCCGTGCGAGCCGCCGTCGCCGTAAAGTGGTCCCGTGCCAAGGATTCGAGCGGCCTCCGTGGCCGAGCACCGGACCATGCAGCGTGCCGCCCTGCTGGACGCCGCGCGTTCCCTGCTGTCCGAAGGCGGGACGGAGTCGCTGACCTTCCCCGCCCTCGCCGAGCGCACGGGCCTGGCCAGGTCCTCCGTGTACGAGTACTTCCGCTCCCGCGCCGCGGTGGTCGAAGAGCTGTGTGCTGTCGACTTCCCGGTCTGGGCGGCGGAGGTCGAGGCCGCCATGGCGGCCTCGGACACCCCCGAGGGCAAGGTCGAGGCGTATGTGCGCCGCCAGCTGGAACTCGTCGGCGACCGGCGCCACCGGGCGGTCGTCGCGATCTCGGCGAGCGAACTGGACGACGGCGCCCGGGAGAAGATCCGCGCCGCGCACGGTGGGCTGATCGCCATGATCGTGGAGGCGCTCGGGGACCTGGGACACCGGCAGCCCCGCCTCGCGGCCATGCTCCTCCAGGGGGTCGTGGACGCGGCGGTGCGCCGTATCGAGCTGGGCGCCGCCGAGGACCCCTCCTCCATCGCCGAGGCCGCGGTCTCGATGGCACTCCACGGGGTGCTGGGGGACTGAGCCCCACACCGGCCCCCCGGCTCGGATCGGTTCCGGCACTCGTCAGTGTTCGGCCCCGCCGCGCGGTCTGGTCGGATCGGGCCCCGTGCTCACCGGGCGCTGCCGGCCCGGGCCTGTCGCGCGCCCCATCACCCGAGCGATCCAGCTCCTCCGAGCCCACCGGGACCTGCGGGACCCCCGACTCGGCTCCGCCGGGACCGTCCTCCCCGCCCCCGGGCGCGCCCCGCCCTTTCCGCCGGGGCTTGGACGGCCCACTCGACGGGTGAGACGCCCGGTACGGCCCGACGGACTGTTCCGAACGCGCCACGGGGACAAAGCCTCCCCAGAGGTCGCCGGCCCGCCGAGGTCGTGTTTCGAAGCCCCCCTTGAATGCACCTGGGCGGGGGGCTTCTGGTACGCACCTCCGCGGCGTTGTCGGTCGTCGGCGCAGCCCGCTGCGCTCTCCTCCCTCCGCCTTGCGATCGCTGGCACCAGGAGGCCCCCGCCCTGCGGGCGGACGACGCTAATTCGGAAACACGCCCTCGGCGGGTCCTGAACCGGCCTCGCGACCGTCGGCCCCGGACCGGTGCGCGCCGGCCACCCCCGCGCCACCGGCACTCGCGGCCCCACCTCCACGGCGCTCCCGCCCGATCCCGTACCGGCACCCCGGAGGCGCCTGCGCCGTGCGGTGCGGTGCGGTGCGGCACCGCCGTGAACCTCGGCCCGGAAGCCGCACGTGCCTCCGCCCGACTGCGCCGTGCTCCGGGCCTCCGCCCGGCTCCGCAGCGTCGGCGCCACCTCGGCCCGGCTGAGGCCCGCCCCCACCCCCTCTCTCCCGGGCCGTGCCCCACGTCCCCGCCCCGCCGATCAGACCGGCGCCCAAGGCGAAGCGCACGGTGCGAGAAGACCGCCGCCGCTGTCAGCACCAGGGCCATGACCGTGTCCGCACCGGCCCCGGACGAGGCCGCCGACGCCTCGGCGAGCCCCGGTGCGGCCGCCCCAGGGGCCGTCGGCGGCAGGGGCACTCCGAAGACCGGGAGGAGCCGGGACGGGCCCTGGCGCAAGGCCGACGCGGGCAGGAGGGAGAGCGGGTCGAGGTACACCTCGCCCTGCCGCAGCCCCCAGTGCAGACACCCGCGCGGACAGTGCGAGGAACCCGCCGCCGCCACCGCCACGACCTGCCCCTCGGCCACCATGGCACCCGGTGGGACCAGGGGCCGCACCGGCTCGTAGGTCGTGCGCAGCGGGGGGTGGCCCGTCCCCGTCAGCTCGATCGACAGCACACCGCGCCCCGCCACCGGTCCCGCGAAGGACACCCGCCCCGGCGCGGCGGCGCGCACCTCGGTGCCGGGGAGAGCCGCCAGGTCCACCCCGCGGTGGCCCCGCCCGTACGGGGAGGGCGGCGGTTCCCAGCCTCGTACCACCGCGGGGCGGGGCGGGCCCACCGGCCAGACCGCCGCCCGGGCCGCCACCGGGGGCACCGCCACCAGCAGCACCGCTGCCAGCGCCGTCGTCACGACTCGTCGTCCGCGATTCATGACGCCGNCACCGGGGGCACCGCCACCAGCAGCACCGCTGCCAGCGCCGTCGTCACGACTCGTCGTCCGCGATTCATGACGCCGACGGTCCCCCAGCCGGCCGCCTCCGCGCTGATCATGGTCCGGATCTGTGGACGGCCGGCCCGTTGTGGACATCGCCGTCACCCGGCACCTCGGCGGTCCCGTACACTTCTTCTGGCGATCCGGGTCACCCGGGTCGACTTCGCACGCCCCGCCACCACCCCCATCCTCGGTCGGTGGCCGCGCCTCTCGGTCCCTTGCGGCACGGCGCGTCGGGGCGTCAGGACACAACCGAGAAAACCCAAGGAGATACGGCCATGGCCGTCGTCACGATGCGGGAGCTGCTGGAGAGCGGCGTCCACTTCGGTCACCAGACCCGTCGCTGGAACCCGAAGATGAAGCGCTTCATCTTCACCGAGCGCAACGGCATCTACATCATCGACCTGCTCCAGTCGCTGTCGTACATCGACCGCGCCTACGAGTTCGTCAAGGAGACCGTCGCTCACGGCGGCTCCATCATGTTCGTCGGCACGAAGAAGCAGGCGCAGGAGGCCATCGCCGAGCAGGCGACCCGCGTCGGCATGCCCTACGTCAACCAGCGCTGGCTCGGCGGCATGCTCACCAACTTCTCCACCGTCTACAAGCGCCTTCAGCGTCTGAAGGAGCTCGAGGCGATCGACTTCGAGGACGTGGCCGCCTCCGGTCTCACCAAGAAGGAGCTCCTGGTCCTCTCCCGCGAGAAGGCCAAGCTGGAGAAGACCCTCGGCGGCATCCGCGAGATGCAGAAGGTGCCGAGCGCCGTCTGGATCGTCGACACCAAGAAGGAGCACATCGCCGTCGGTGAGGCGCGCAAGCTCCACATCCCGGTCGTCGCGATCCTCGACACCAACTGCGACCCGGACGAGGTCGACTACAAGATCCCGGGCAACGACGACGCGATCCGCTCCGTCACCCTGCTCACCCGCGTGATCGCCGACGCCGTCGCCGAGGGCCTCATCGCCCGTTCCGGCGTCGCGACCGGTGACTCGAAGCCGGGCGACAAGGCCGCCGGCGAGCCGCTGGCCGAGTGGGAGCGCGACCTGCTCGAGGGCGAGAAGAAGGCCGACGAGACCCCGGCCGCCGAGGCCGAGAAGCCGGCCGAGGACGCTGCCGAGGCTCCGGCCGAGGACGCCGCCGAGGCTCCGGCCGCGGACGCCGACAAGGCCTGACACCCAGGTTCCGGTAGCCGGCGGCGGGGGCCCATGAAGCCCCCGCCGCCGGCCCGTAGATCGTTCGACCTCAGCTCTTCGACTTCAGAGAGATTCACAGACATGGCGAACTACACCGCCGCTGACGTTAAGAAGCTCCGCGAGCTCACCGGCGCGGGCATGATGGACTGCAAGAAGGCGCTCGACGAGGCCGACGGCAACGTCGACAAGGCCGTCGAGGCCCTGCGCATCAAGGGCCAGAAGGGCGTCGCCAAGCGCGAGGGCCGCTCCGCCGAGAACGGCGCCGTCGTCTCCCTCATCGCCGACGACAACACCTCCGGTGTCATCGTCGAGCTGAAGTGCGAGACGGACTTCGTCGCCAAGGGCGACAAGTTCCAGGCCGTCGCCAACGCCCTCGCCGCCCACGTCGCCGCCACCGGCCCGGCCGACATCGAGGCCCTGCTCGCCTCCGAGATCGAGCCCGGCAAGACCGTGCAGGCGTACGTCGACGAGGCCAACGCCAACCTCGGCGAGAAGATCGTCCTGGACCGCTTCGCCCAGTTCTCCGGTGCCTACGTGGCCGCGTACATGCACCGCACGATGCCCGACCTGCCCCCGCAGATCGGTGTCCTCGTCGAGCTCGACAAGGCGAACGCCGAGGTCGCCAAGGGCGTCGCCCAGCACATCGCCGCCTTCGCGCCGAAGTACCTGTCCCGCGAGGACGTTCCGGCCGAGGTCGTCGAGTCCGAGCGCCGCGTCGCCGAGGAGACCACCCGCGCCGAGGGCAAGCCCGAGGCCGCCCTGCCGAAGATCGTCGAGGGTCGCCTCAACGGCTTCTTCAAGGACGCCACCCTCCTGGGCCAGCCGTACGCGCTGGACAACAAGAAGTCCGTCCAGCAGATCCTGGACGAGGCCGGTGTCGCCCTGAAGCGCTTCTCGCGCATCAAGGTCGGCATCTGAGCCGGTACGCGATCGACACGGGAGCCCGATAGGGTTCTCCAGCAGTCGTCGGCCGCGTGAACGCCGGACGACCGCAGATCTGACGAGGAGGCCATTGCCACAGGGACACCAGCACCCACCGGCAATGGCCTTCTTCGTATGTGCACGAGGAGATCTCCATGAACAAGGGCGCGGACGCCAATCCGGCTGCCGACGACAAGAGCGACCACACCGGCACGAAAGCCGGCCGCTTCATGCTGAAGCTGTCCGGGGAAGCGTTCTCCGGCGGTACCGGCCTGGGCGTCGACCCCGACGTCGTACACGCCATCGCGCGGGAGATCGCCGCGGTCGTCCGTGACGGCGCACAGATCGCGGTGGTCATCGGCGGTGGCAACTTCTTCCGCGGAGCCGAGCTCCAGGTGCGCGGCATGGACCGGGCGCGCTCCGACTACATGGGCATGCTCGGCACGGTCATGAACTGCCTCGCCCTCCAGGACTTCCTGGAGAAGGAGGGGATCGACTCCCGCGTCCAGACCGCCATCACCATGGGCCAGGTCGCGGAGCCCTACATCCCGCTGCGGGCGGTGCGCCACCTCGAGAAGGGGCGCGTCGTGATCTTCGGTGCCGGTATGGGCATGCCCTACTTCTCCACCGACACCACCGCGGCCCAGCGTGCCCTGGAGATCGACGCCGAGGCCCTGCTCATGGGCAAGAACGGTGTCGACGGCGTCTACGACTCCGACCCCAAGACCAACCCGGACGCGGTGAAGTTCGACGCGCTGGAGTACGGCGAGGTACTCGCCCGCGACCTCAAGGTCGCCGACGCCACCGCCATCACCCTCTGCCGCGACAACGCGCTGCCGATCCTCGTCTTCGAACTGCTCGCCGCGGGCAATATCGCGCGGGCCGTCCGGGGTGAGAAGATCGGCACGCTCGTGAGCGACCAGGGCACCCGGGCCTGACCCGGGGGCACCGCCCCGGGATGGACAAAGCCCTGCCGGTCGGACACCGTGCAGGGAGGACGCGCCGCCAAGTTTCGCCGGTCTCGTACGCGTGACACGGACCGGTCCGCGGACCCGCACCACGGGCCGCGTACCGGGCCGCCGCTCGTACTCGCCGGGACTACCAAGACACGCAGGAGCAAGTGGTGATCGAAGAGACCCTCCTCGAGGCCGAGGAGAAGATGGAGAAGGCCGTCGTGGTCGCCAAGGAGGACTTCGCCGCGATCCGCACCGGGCGTGCGCACCCGGCGATGTTCAACAAGATCGTGGCCGACTACTATGGTGCGCTGACGCCGATCAACCAGCTCGCCTCGTTCTCGGTGCCGGAGCCGCGCATGGCCGTGGTGACCCCGTTCGACAAGAGCGCGCTGCGCAACATCGAGCAGGCGATCCGCGACTCCGACCTCGGCGTCAACCCCAGCAACGACGGAAACATCATCCGGGTGGTGTTCCCGGAGCTCACCGAGGAGCGCCGCCGCGAGTTCATCAAGGTCGCCAAGGGCAAGGCCGAGGACTCCCGGATCTCGATCCGTTCCGTGCGCCGCAAGGCCAAGGAGGCCATCGACAAGCTGATCAAGGACGGCGAGGTCGGCGAGGACGAGGGCCGTCGTGCGGAGAAGGAGCTCGACGACACCACCGCGAAGTACGTCGCGCAGGTGGACGAGCTGCTCAAGCACAAGGAAGCCGAGCTGCTCGAGGTCTGATGAACGACTCTTCCTGGGGGGCCCCGACGAGTGCCGGCTACTGGGGCCCGCCCGACCAGGGGGCTGCCCCGGCGGGTCCCGCATACGATGAGCTTGACGCCCAGCAGACTCGGCCCATGCCCACCGTGCCGGACGATCCCGACGCAGGTAGAGACGCCGCAGACCGCGATGACCGTGACCGGGGGGCCGCTCGGCTGAGTGGCCCCCCGTTCCGCGACGAGATGCCCCAGGAGCCCATGCCCACCCCTCCGCCGTCTGCGGCCTCCCAGCCGTCGGAGCCGCAGCCGCCGCAGAAGAAGCGCGCAGGCCGCGATCTTCGTGCTGCCATAGGGGTCGGCGTCGGGCTCGGTGCGGTGATCGTCGCGGCGCTGTTCGTCGTCAAGGCCGTGTTCGTCGGCGTGATCGCCGTCGCCGTGGTCGTCGGCCTGTGGGAGCTCACCTCCCGCCTCCAGGAACGCAAGGGCATCAAGGCGCCCCTCGTGCCGCTGGCGGTGGGCGGAGCGGCGATGGTCGTGGCTGGCTACGTACGGGGGGCCGAGGGCGCCTGGGTCGCCACCGCCTTCACCGCCCTGGCGTTGCTGGTCTGGCGGATGACCGAGCCGCCCGAGGGCTACCTCAAGGACGTGACGGCCGGGCTCTTCGCCACGTTCTACGTGCCGTTCCTCGCCACGTTCGTCGCGATGATGCTGACCGCGGAGGACGGCCCGCAGCGGGTCTTCACGTTCCTCCTGCTCACGGTCGTGAGCGACACCGGCGCCTACGCGATCGGCTGGCGCTTCGGCAAGCACAAGCTCGCGCCGCGCATCAGCCCCGGGAAGACCCGCGAGGGCCTGTTCGGAGCCGTGGCGTTCGGCATGGCGGCGGGTGCCCTCTGCGTGCCGCTGCTGATCGACGGCGGCACCTGGTGGCAGGGCCTGATCCTCGGTCTCGCGGTCGCGGTCAGCGCGACGCTGGGCGACCTCGGCGAGTCGATGATCAAGCGCGACCTCGGCATCAAGGACATGGGAACGCTGCTGCCGGGCCATGGGGGCATCATGGACCGGCTGGACTCGCTGCTGCCCACGGCGCCGGTGGTGTGGCTGCTGTTCGTGGTGTTCGTCGGCGCCGGCTGACCCGGGTTCCCGGTCGGAAGTCCGGGGGGTTCCGGTCGGAAGGGCTCGTCGTCCCGGCGTTTTCCAGGGGCGGCGGGCCCTTCCGCCGTGCCCGGGCCGGCACCGCGAGCCCGTGTCCGGTCCGCGGTCTGTCCAGCGGGCCCCGGAGCCCGCATGCTGGGCCCGGGACGCGGGGGCGGTTTCTAGGGATCGTCGCAACACGTGGTCGGTTTGATCAGGCCGCGAGTAGTTTATGCAGGCGCTCGGCTGGGGTTTCCCAGCCGAGCGTTTTGCGTGGGCGGCCGTTGAGTTCGGCGGCGACGGCGTCGAGGTGGTCGCGGGTGTGGACGGACAGGTCGGTG